>NZ_JVPL01000021.1:0-11135 GCF_001054655.1 Bacillus sp. 220_BSPC | reverse complement strand
ATAAAAATAGACAAACTCGATTTTCATCGAGTTTGTCTACAGTCTGAAACTCTCTTGTATCAAGAGAGTTTTTTTGCATGAAAAGTTATTTAGCTAACATGGAGTTTTATTAACGACGAGCTAAAAAGAGGGTCAAAAGGGTGATGTGTTTGCGTGGGGATTTTTCCCATTCTCTTTTATAGACTTGCTTTTACTTGGTCCTGTTTGCGGATTGTTGTTAATGCTTATGGAGATAAAAGCTGATGAGTAGGAGAAATTAGAGCTGATTTACAAAATCTTAATATTTGGTTTATGTGGAATTAATGTTTACTGATTATGATTAAACCGTAATAAACAGTAATAAACATTAAAGATTCCACACTAAATGGAGGCATTTTTTATGAATCGCACATTCAAGAAGAATTGTTACAAGTCTATTCAAGCTTTGATGTTAGGGGTGAGTGTACTGGGATTAGCTGCTTGTGGAGCTACTAATGAGGAGGCTGCTCCAGTGGTTAAGGATCCAAGTTCGTTAACCTTGAAAGAAATTGAAACAAAGGCAAATGAAGAGGGGACCATTAATAGTGTTGGTATGCCTGATTCATGGGCTAACTGGGGCGAAACTTGGAATGAAGTGATGAAAAAATATACATTGGAACACAATGATACAGATTTGTCCAGTGCGGAAGAGATTGCCAAAATGGAATCTGAAGGAGAGAATGCAACAGCCGATATCGGCGATGTAGGGATGTCCTTTGGGCCAATCGCGGAACAAAAAGAATTAACGATGCCATATAAAACTTCCTATTGGGACGAGGTACCTGAGTGGGCAAAAGATGACAATGGAGATTGGATTGTTGGCTACCAAGGAACGATTGCATTCTTTACTAATAAAGAATTAGTAGATAACCCGCCTAAATCTTGGGATGACATATTAAAAGGGGATTATAAAGTAACAGTTGGAGATGTTCAGCGTGGTACACAGAATCAAATGGCCGTACTTGCTGCCGCTATCGCTAACGGCGGTGATGAAACAAATCTCCAACCAGGAATTGACTATTTTGCTAAGCTTGCCAAGCAAGGCCGCCTTAGCTTGACTGATGCCAAGCCGGCTAACATCGAAAAAGGGGAAGTGGAAGTTGCACTTGTTTGGGATTTCAATGCTCTTGGTTACGCTGACCAAATTAACCGCGATCAATTTGAAGTGACCATTCCAAGTGAAGGTTCAGTCGTAAGCGGCTACGCAACCATTATTAACAAATTTGCAAAGCATCTGCATGCGGCGATGGCAACTAGAGAATATATCTTAAGCGATGAAGGACAAATTAATTTAGCTAAAGGGTTTGCCCGTCCAATTCGCGATGTAGAACTTCCGAAAGAAGTAGCTGAAAAAATGGTTCCAGAAGAACAGTACAAAAATGCAAAACCAATTGAAGATTACAAAGCTTGGGAAGAAACGGCTAAAAATTTACCTCAGATTTGGCAAGAAGAGGTGTTAGTCCATGTCAAATAAAGTAATAGCAATCGTTGTTGATGGTATGAGATACGATAAAGCATGCGAAGCGCTGGGATTTATTCAGCATTTAGTCGAAACGAATCAAGCGTCACTTTACAAAGTTAAGTCGGAGCTTCCAAGTCTTTCCCGTCCATTATATGAAGTGTTGTTAACAGGTACGCCGGCTTCAATGAATGGGATTACGTCCAATCGAGCCGTTCGTTTATCTACTGAGAAAAGTCTCTTTCATCTTACGAAAGAAAACGGGTTAAGAAACGGAACAGTGTCCTATTACTGGGTAAGCGAACTTTATAATCGTGCGCCATTCCATTTTATTGAAGACCGTGAGCAAGAAGATGAATCCAATCCAATTCAATACGGAAAATTTTATTGGGACGATGACTATCCAGATAGCCATGTGTTAATGGATGCAGAAGCTTTACGCAGAAAGTATGACCCTCACTTTTTATATATTCATCCGCTCGGTGTAGATGTAAAAGGAGAAATTTTTGGCTCGGAATCAAAAGAATATCGTGAGCAAATCCTAAAAATGGGAAGCTTTTTGGCACAACTATTGCCAATTTGGATCAAAGAAGGTTACCACATATTAATTACATCGGATCATGGCATGAGTGAATATGGCAACCATGGCGGCATAACTGATGGTGAACGTGATGTACCGCTCTTTATCATTAGTCCAAAAGTTGAGCCTGGCATTTATGGTGAAGTGGTTCCGCAATTAGCTTTTGCACCGCTCGTTTGTGAACTATTAAATATTGAGCCGTCCGATAAAATGATTTCATATCAATTTCCAGGTCTGAAAGGAAAAGTCACCCTGTAAAAACATTAAATGATGATTCAAGATTGACTGGAATTGGTTTAACGAATGTACTGTTAGACCAATTCCCAAATTGTTAGAGAACATAGAGGAGCGAGAAGTCTTGCGAAAAATAAAAAAACAAAAAATTTACTTATTAGCTCTTTTACTGCCATTTATTATTTTTGTGATTGGATTTGAGATAGGACCATTAGTGGCAATGATTAAAAATAGTTTTTATGCAGATGATGGAATTCAAGTTACGATTGATCAATACTTAACCATATTCAAAAGTGAATTTTACTTACAAGCCATTAAAAATAGCCTGGTCATTTCCTTGTTTTCTGCTATAACTTCTGTGATTGTAGCAGTCATTGCAGCCTATTCGTTTACAAAGTTCTCTCAAAAAATACAAAACCGACTACTGATGGTTACCAATATGACGTCGAACTTTGAAGGGATTCCCCTTTCATTTTCATATATTATCTTACTTGGAAACAATGGGTTGTTTACGTTGCTATTTGCCAAGATTGGTTGGGACCTGTTTGCAGATTTTAATTTATATTCCTGGACAGGCCTCATTCTTGTTTATATTTATTTTCAAATTCCGCTTGCCGTTATGCTCATTTACCCGTCTTATCAAGGAATTAGGCAACAATGGAAAGAAGCATCTTCATTATTAGGAGGGTCAACATTTTCATTTTGGCTTCGGATAGGGGTTCCAGTTCTTTTACCTAGTATTGTAGGTACATTCAGTATTTTGTTTGCTAATGCGATGGGAGCCTACGCAACAGCCTATGCATTGGTGGGCAGCAACTATAACATATTGTCATTGCAAATTGCTTCTTTAGTTGCTAGTGATGTTGCATTAAAGCCGCAGCTAGGTAGTGCATTGGGAGTCCTTCTAGCAACGACCATGATAGGGGCGATGTGGTTCAATGAACGAATGATGCGTAGAGTTAGGAGGGATTTACGATGAAGTCTTCATTGACATTTCATAAATTGTTTGTTGGATTACTAGTTATATATTTATTAATTCCGCTTGTAGGTACACTTTTATTCTCGATTGCTGGTAAATGGGATCATACGATTTTACCTGAGAGTTATACGCTGAAATGGTATATTGAATTGTTTCAAGATGAACGGTTTTATGATGCTTTCCGACGAACACTGTTTTTAATTGTCATGTCTGTAGGTCTTAGTGTTGTTATTATGCTTCCGACAATTTTTATTATCACGGTATATTTCAGTAAATGGGAAGGATTGCTCCAAGCCGCAGCCATGCTTCCTTATGGAGTTCCTCCGATTGTTGGAGCCGTTGGATTAATCAAGCTATATTCTGCTGGACCGATTCAAATTGCCGGAACACCTTGGATTTTAATTGGTGCTTATTTCATAACCATTCTACCATTTATGTATCAAGGAATTCGTAACAGCCTTCGTACGCTTAATGCTGTACAACTTGTTGATGCAGCTGAATTACTCGGTGCCACAAAATTCCAAGCCTTTCGTACGGTGGTGTTTCCAAATATTATATCTGGAATTTTAGTGTCTACTTTATTATCTGTCTCTCTTTTATTTAGTGAGTTTGCTTTTGCCAATTTGCTTGTCGGGGGCCGATTCGAAACCCTTCAAATTTATCTGTCCGACAAACTAAACAGCAGTGGTCACTTAACAAGTGCAATTGTTATTACCTATTATTCAATGATTTTACTTTTAACGGGGACTGTATTAAAGCTTACGTTTAGAAACAAAAGAAATCCTGTCGGGTCAAAATAAGAAGCGAATTCCTTCATTTTTTTAAGAAAAATACCGTCATAAAATACTACTTTAGAAGGTGAAAACTAATGAGCTATGTAACCATCGAACAAGTGACTAAGGGATATGACAATCAATTAGTTTTAAATAATATTTCTTTAACATTAAAAAAAGGTGAATTTGCTACACTTCTTGGGCAAAGCGGGTGCGGAAAAAGTACATTATTACGTTCCATTGCGGGACTTGAAGACGTTGATGTAGGAAGAATCTTAATTGATGGAAAAGATATTACTGATTTATCACCGCGTCAGCGTGAAGTCGGAATGGTGTTTCAGTCTTATGCGCTTTTCCCGAATATGAATGTTTTTGATAATATCGCTTACGGCCTTAAAATGAAAAAGGTGAAAAATCTTAAGTCAAAAGTGAAAAATATGATTGATATGGTTGATTTAATAGGAAAAGAAGAGTCTTATCCTCATCAATTATCTGGTGGACAACAGCAGAGGGTTGCTCTTGCCCGTGCGCTTGTCATGGAGCCAAAAGTACTGCTTCTGGATGAGCCGTTAAGCGCATTAGATGCTAAGATTAGAAAAAGTTTGCAAAAAGAATTAAAGAGAATACAGAAAGAATTAGATATCACAACTATTTTTGTTACACATGATCAGGAAGAAGCAATGACGATGTCTGATCGAATTTTTGTCATGAATAAAGGACAAGTTGTTCAATCCGGTTCTCCTTCAGAAATTTATACTTCTCCAGTCAATACATTTGTTGCCAAATTTATCGGGAATTATAATGTCTGTAATATGGAAGTTTTCCGAAAACTTGTTCGCACCAAAGAATTAAAAGGGAATGAAGTTGCCATTCGTCCAGAAGTTTTACAATTAGTTTCTGTTGGTGAAGACAGCTTGGACTTACAAGGGAATTGGGGGATTAAAGGATTTATTAAAGATGTTACCATGGCAGGTAATGTTTTAAGATATGAAGTAGAAACAGAGGAGTGCGCTTTTCATGTAGACTATCTTCACCACCGTGGGGAAATGTTTGAGCAAGGAGCACGCGTTCAAATTCTTGTACCGAAGAAAGAATGCATTATGTTATAAAGTATTGATGATTTAGGGGGAGAAATATGTCTGTTTTGCCTGAAGAAAGAAAGAATGAAATTTTAAAAGAACTTAACAAAATGGGAAAAGTAAAAGTAATAGAATTAGTTGATCAATTTAATGTTTCAGAGGAAACGATTCGACGCGATTTGATGATATTAGAGGAAAAAGGACTGTTAAAGAGGGTTTACGGTGGAGCGATTAAAACAGTCTTTGAATTTGAGGAGCCTCCATTTACACAGCGTACAACGGTGAATCAAGAAGCGAAAATCAAGGTTGGGAAAAAAGCGGTGGAACTCATTTCCAACGGAGATGTGATTGCCATTGATGTAGGTACAACCATGCTTGAATTTGCCCAGTGTATTGAAAATAAAAAAGACATTACGATTTTAACCAATTCTCTTCCTGTGTCGTCTGTGTTGACCGAATTGCTCAATCAAAATAAGTTTACAGGACAAATTCTATTACTGGGAGGACAAATTGATCCAAAGCATCAATCCATATGCGGGGGTCTCACTGAACAGATGTTAAATCAATTTAATATCGATAAAGCGTTCATTTCAGCTGGCGGTGTTTCCATTCAAAGTGGTGTTAGTAATTATCATTTACGTGAAACATTAGTTTCACGCAAAATGGTCGAGGTATCAAAGCACGTCATATTGCTAACGGATTACTCTAAAATCGGTGTCGACACCTTTTGTAAAGTTTGTCCTCTAGAAAAAGTAGATGTGATTGTCTGCGAGCAGCCATTTCCAGAGGAATGGAGAAATGATTCAAAATTAGAGGAAGTCAATTGGATTCAAGCATAGCCCATAAAAGAGATGGAAGAGGGAGTACTCTCTTTTTTTGATAGCAGCAAAAAAAAGCTAGAAAGAAAATTTAATAGATAGAATGAAAAGGAGCTATATAGCATGAGTTTCATTTCGATAGACTTAGACGGAACATTATTAAACGACCAGAATGAAATTAGTGAAGAAAATATAAAGGCGATTCAATATGCCCAAAATAGAGGCTTTGAAGTAGTTATTTCAACAGGACGGGCTTATTTTGACGTTCAAAAAATATGTGAAAAAGCCGGGATATCCCCATTTGTAATCGGGACAAATGGAGCAACCATTCATTCAAAAAGCGCAAAGTGCATTTCTTCTATTACGATAACTAAAGATCGTGTTGAATCCATTCTCCAATGGTTAGATGAACGGAATTATTATTACGAAGTGTTCACTGATAAAGCCATCTATACTCTTAAAAAAGGAAGAGAACAGTTCCATAACGAGATTAAAAGTTTGAAAAGCGCAGATTTGAATCCAGATATGAAAGAATTAGTTGAAATAGCGGAAAGGCAATTTGACCAGTTTGGATATGTTTTAGTTGAAAACTATCATGATATCTTAAAACAGGAGGAAGAATTCTATAACATTTTAGCATGTTCTTTTGATGAAAATAAATTAGAGGAAGCCTGGAACCAATTCAAAAAGTTTGATGAGTTGATGGTCGTTTCATCTGCTGATCATAACATTGAAATTACCAGTAAAAGAGCTTCAAAAGGAATAGCCCTTGAAAAATTGGCTTTCTTGATGAATGGCTCATTAGATAAGGCAATGGCAATCGGGGACAGCAACAATGATTTATCCATGTTCCAGAAAGTTGGATACAGCGTAGCGATGGGAAATGCAAAGGATGTCATAAAAACTGTTTGTACAACGACAACCCTTAATAATGATGAAAATGGGGTAGCTTATGCGATTTATCGATATATGGAGAACTTCGTGGTTCAAAAATAAGTGTCAATGCCAAAGGAGAGAGCGATAAAATGGCATGGATATATATCATAATGGCAGGACTTTTGGAAATTGTCTGGGTGATTGGTCTTAAATATTCACACGGATTCACCAAAATTATACCTAGTATATTTACGGTAGTTATTATAATCTTTAGTTTCTTTTTACTTTCAAAAGCTCTACATTCAATACCCTTAGGAACTGGTTACGCCATTTTCACTGGATTGGGAACGGTTGGAACTGTAGTAATTGGGATGCTTTTTTTGGGTGAGACCATTAATCCACTGAAAGTATTTTTTATGGCTTTAATGATATTGGGGATGATTGGAATAAAAGTTAATCCAGCAGAGCCTAAACAATAAAGGAAATGAACTGATATACAAGGTTAGGGGATGATTCAATGGCTTGGTTTTTTCTTATTATTGCCGGATTTGCCGAGATTGGTAGTGTTATTAGCCTGAAACGTGCAGACGGCTTTAAAAAATTGCTCCCCTCTGTAGCGTGTCTTTTTTTGGGTAGTTTAAGCTTTTATTTTCTATCCTTGTCATTAACTTCTCTTCCAGTCGGGACTGCCTATGCAATATGGACCAGTATCGGCTCAGTTGGAAGTGTTTTAGCAGGAATGTTTTTCTTTAATGAACCTAGAAGTTTAAGATTGAACCTCTTCATTATGTGTATCATTGCAGGGGCTATAGGTATTAAAATGACTTCTGGACATTAATCGAAAAATACTTTTTGAAACAGCTAGATAAAATCGTAAACAAGAAAAAAGAAAATCAACAAAAAAATTAAATACTTAATTGAAGGTGGGGAAAAAATGAAAATTGGATTAGAAACAGAAAGCTATCACTTGCAATTTATTACAGGGCGAATGGATATTTTCGGTTTTATCAGAAAAACAGCTGAATTGGGATTAGACGGAGTCATGATCAATATTGTTCCATGGCCAGGGTTGTCAGGATGGGGCACTTTAGAATCATTTGAACCGGAATATTTAGACAGAGTAAGAAAAGAAATTCAAAAGTATGGATTTTTCGCTGAAATAGACACAAATGGAAGCGATCCGGAACATCTAAAAGAAGTCATTAAGGCAGCACATAGAATCGGAGCGGATGTGATTCGTACGTATGCATGCTTAGGAGAGTATGATCCGGAAAGATTGAAAAAAGCACCAGAAGATATCAAACAAATTGTACCATTATTGGAGAAATACAGGATAAAACTAGCTGTGGAAAATCATGAGGAAGAGTTAACAGTTGAGGTTATCCAAATAATAAATGAAGTCAACAGCCCTTGGGTTAGCGCTCATTGTGATGTGGGCAACGGAATGATGGCATGGGAGGATCCGGTTGAAGCTGTAAGAAAATTAGCGCCATATGCATTCACAACCCATTTTAAAGATCATATTATCATTCATGATGGCGAGGATTATAGGGTATGTGGTGTACCAGTAGGGACAGGCAATATTGATACTGAAGAATGTTTTAAAATACTGGTTGAGAAATCTACCCTAACTAGAATCAACGTTGAAATGTGTTTTCCATATGCTGTTAATTTCAAGAGAGAGCTTGGTGCTGGCGGAGTCTTTGCGGTTGGAGAAGGAGCTTTCAAAGTCGAACAACCTCCTTATGATTTAAGTGTCATTAAACCATTGGATTACTATTATCCTCCAAAAGAACTTTTAGAACAAATGATTGAAGATCAAGAAAAAGGTACAGAGCAATCGGTTAAGTATACCCTTGCTTTACGCGATAAATATTGCCGATAAATAATATGTAGAAGCAGGGGGAGGGGATAATTCTGTTCATATAATAAAAATTATTACAGCAGTACTTGCTATTGGGTTGATAGAGAGCCTCTTTTGATTGCCAACATTACTGTCACTTTGCTTTACGAATTCCGACACACGGTTATTTAATAAGTGTCGCTTGTCTTGTTATAGTAACGTATACGTAGTTCATTATGACATTAAAAAGCCCCTCTCAATTAAGAGAGGGGCTTTTGCTTATTCTGATTTTTGACTACTTCTGCACTTTTTCACTGATTCTTTATATAATTATGATGTTTCATCCTGCCGTGCATTTTTTTGTAAAAGATCACGGATTTCCTTTAAATATTGCTCGGATTCAGGTACCGCTTCCAATACCTCTTCCTCGTTCGCTTGTTTTTTTCTAATAAGAGAATTCGCTACCTTCATAAACATGAAAATCGCGAATGAAATGATCAAGAAATCAATCACAGCTTGGACAAATTGACCGTATTGAACATCTGCTTTTCCAACTGTGATAGATAACGAAGCAAAATTGACCCCACCTAATAATATTCCTATTAGCGGTGTGATAATATTATTTACTAGTGATGAAACGATCTTTCCAAAAGCAGCACCCATTACTACAGCTATCGCAAGATCGAGAACGTTTCCTTTGGTAATAAATTCTCTGAATTCCTTTAACATTGTAACTACACCTTTCTTTTTTCAATTGATAAAAGCATATCAGAAACATGGTGAAAATTAAATAGTGTAAGAGACATCCATAATTCAAAAGATAGGACCATCCATCCGTTTAATCATTTGAATCCGTTAAAATAATGCCAATCACGACACTACGATCAAAGGAGATAAAACGCTATTTTCCATTCGAAACCATTAAAGAGCCGCTATAATAAAACATCTTATTGAAGAAGGATTTAAGAATGGTCATGGAACAAAGAAAAAAAGTAATGCAAGGGCAGAGTGGGAACGACTAAGGCGTCATTTTTCAATGTCTAGATGGTAGGTAAAGTTGTTTTCACCAAATTGAGGAAGGGGTGAATATAAATGTATTCGTTTGGCGATAATTATAATATTGTACTACCCCCTAAGTGGTACTCCTCCATTGTTAAAAGCCCTTCTCTTAATTGAGAGGGTTTTTTGTTTTGGGATTTGTTAAATGGTTTTTCTGAATAGGAGGATTTTACGTTTCATTTGGAGAATGTTTTGACTAATGGGGGTGGATTATTTGAGACAACATTTTGAACAGGATTTATCTAGAGAGGATATTTTTAGAATGATTGTTAAGCACCTTGATGTATTTCCGTTGACTAGTCTAGAGGCTATCAGAGAAGTGATCAGGAGTTCATTAAATCAAAGAGGCTTGATAGGGGGGATGACCACACAAACAGGAGCCGCTACATATAACCGGAAAATATCAGACCAGGATATCCAATTAATAAATGAGTGTATTTGTGACCTCTTAAATAGCCGCGTTATCCAACCTGGTATTAATGATGTCAATCAGGATTTACCATGGATTTCTGTTTCTGATAAAGAGAAACTTGAAACATTGGTGAACTCCCAATCTTAACTTTTTACATATCAAAGCCCTTCTCTATATCGAGAAGGGCCCAGTTTGTAGACAAAGGGGGTTCGGAATTAAAAAATTTCGAACCCCTTTTAAAATTCCCTTTGACATTTTGACCAAAGGTTAATAGATTTAGGCTCTTGGAGTCACTATGTTATGCCATTTTAGGACCTTGCCATGTCCTCGTGGCCATCTTTTTTAAAGCATCGCTTGCATCGACAATTTTTAAGTCCCTTTAAAGTTGTCCAACGTATACCTTGCTTGCCAGATATTCCGTGTCACTTCTTTTTGATGGTCTTTGCTTTCTGTACACCGTGATATATATATGAGCATGTTGCACAAATTTGTTTTGACGATTTGTACTCGCGATAGCCCTCATTATTTGTTGTTTGAGTACTTTAAAGTTTCGCCCGAAGTGGCAAAGGTAAAAATCAATGTGTTCATCGTAAACATAGTCATGTTTGCGATAGGATCCTTCTTTTGTTCGAGGACGTGTATAGGGTAAAGCAGGTGTGATTTCTTTGTTAAATAGGTAGCTTGTAATCGTTGGTGTTTGATAAGCTGCATCTGCGGCAACTGCTCTGGTTTTCCAACTTTCTCAAACACTTGCTCAATAAGTGGCTCCAAAATATGACTGTCATGTGTATTAAGGTGTTCAATCGTTCCCAATACAAAAGGAATATTGAATGAATGTCAGTTTAACTAAAATAACTGGATCAATACTTGGGCGTCCTACCTTTGAATACATATCTTTCACCAAGTCATAAATGAAAGTGACGTCAATGGAAGCCTCAATTTTACGCACCAAATAGTTCGCCGGCACCAGTTGGTCTAAAGTAATCATTTCAAGTTGATCTCGTT
>NZ_JVPL01000020.1:0-32027 GCF_001054655.1 Bacillus sp. 220_BSPC | reverse complement strand
AAAAATAGACAAACTCGATTTTCATCGAGTTTGTCTACAGTCTGAGGCCGGATTCATATAGAATCCGGCCTTTTTGTTAATAGGATTTTTTCAGTATTACATTCGGAGCAGCCGAAAGACACCGGGTTGCTAATTGTTGCCCAAACCACATCCTGCATCAGTGCTGACTATCAGGTTCAAAATGCCTGAATCAGAACCTTTCACTCTCAGCCTTTAGGCTCCCCTTGTGGAAGTATTTAATTTTCGATCAACGGTTAGAATATACTATTAGTTTCTTTAAATGAGAATTAAAGAAACTGTACATGTCATCGAATTCACATTTTACCATCATGTAAATATCATTTCGTTTATCCAACATCTTTACAGACTTTCAATACACCTGCTGAAAACCAAGTTAGATGGCTAAATATGACAATTTTTCTATAGACTCACTAAGGTTTGATTTGGTATCTTTATTAAGCCTAATTTACATTGGGGAGGGAATGGACATGGATAAACATTCGATATCAGCTGAAAAAGGCGCCTACATAAGCATTGCCGCTTATATATTCTTGTCTGCTCTAAAATTGTCATTTGGTTATTTCGGAGATTCTAAAGGGCTTTGGGCTGATGGTTTAAATAATACGACCGACATCATCGCTTCCATAGCCGTTTTGATTGGTTTGAAAATTTCAAAGAGACCTCCTGATGATAATCATTCATATGGTCATTTACGGGCGGAAACCGTAGCGTCATTGGTAGCTGCCTTCATCATGATTACAGTGGGCCTTCAGGTTGTATTCAGTGCCATTGAATCCTTCTTTCACCAAGATTCAACAACCGTTCCCAGTATGCTGACCGGTTATGTCGCTCTATTCTCTGCAATCTTCATGTACGGAATCTACCGTTATAACCTTACATTAAGTAAAAAGATCAACAGCTCTTCCATCTATGCCGTTGCTCAGGATAATCGTTCCGATGCCCTTGTCAGTGTTGGTGCTTTCATTGGAATCATCGGTACTAAGATGGGAATCCCTTGGCTGGATGCGATAGCTGCAGCAGTCGTTGGGGTCATCATATGCAAAACGGCCTGGGATATCTTTCGTGATGCTTCCATCTCTTTAACCGATGGTTTCGACGAGCAGCTCCTGCAAAAGATCGGACAAACCATTATATTGACAGAGGGTGTTAAAGACATGAGTGAAATTAAAGCCCGGATGCACGGAAGTGAAATCCTGCTCGAAACTACCGTTCATGTCAACCCTCTTTTGACCGTCATTCAAGGTCATGATATTACAGTTAGAATCGAAGAAAATCTTCTGAAGGAATATAATATCCAGCATGTGATCGTACACATCGAACCATATGCATTTCATAAAAAAGGTAACCGTCATTAACTTTACGGATACCTTTTTTTGTTATTTATTCCTGTAATTACTGTAATAAAACTGTGTCAAAAAAAGGTATTTATTGATTGATTGCCGAATATTTATCCAATTGACACATGTTAAAAGAACAGTAATCTGTTATCATGAAAACAAGTTGTAATTATTTTGATATTTTGTAATTTTATTCAAATAAAGCACTTTCTGGGTCAAAAGTAAATTCATTTTCCTACAGTATGGAGGGCAAAATGGTATCTAATCGAGAAATGACCATTCACTTTTTATCTTCTCAAAAAAACAGTATCATTTCCAAATGGAAAGATGAGTTGCTGCATTTACCGGACGGATATCTGGGGTATTTTAAAGGAGAAGTGGAAAATATTTTTAATTTGCTAATGGATCAGGTTGGAAAATCGGATACTGACATAGACGATGTACTGAAGGTCGTAGGGGAAAAAATTGCGGCTGATCGCGTTACTAAGCAATTGGATATGGAAAATTTCTTTTCCACTGCAACCATCGGGAGATCCGTCATCTTAGAGCACATTTTGAATTCCGGAGCACACAAAGAAGAAATATCGGCTCTAATAAAACGGGTAAACGTTTACTTCGATAAACTCATTCATTTTGCATTATCCCATTATACCGAATTGAAAACGATGGAACTTGAAGAACGCTATCAATTCATAAGCCCAAACCATAAAGACCGTTTGACGCTCCTTGGCCAAATGACCTCGAGCTTTGTCCATGAATTCAGAAATCCACTGACTTCCATCATGGGATTCATACAATTATTACAGGCAGAACAACCTGAGATAAAGTACCTTGATATCATTTCAAAGGAATTGGATCAGCTCAATTACCGGATCACGCAATTTCTTAATATTTCCAAAAAGGAAACTTCAACAACACAACCTGATCTATTTTCCATTGCTCAGCTTGTGAATGAGGTGATCGAATTTTTATATCCCAGCATTTTGGAAGTTAATGCTTCCATTACATGCAATATTGCCGAGGATGCCGTAATTTCGGGTTCTAAAGAAGAATTCCGTCAGGTTTTATTAAATATTATATTAAATGCTCTTGATGTGGTTGCAGGGATGCCTTCCCCATCCATTTACATTTCAGGCTCTGAATCGCCACCCGGCATTCTTACTTTAAATATATCGAATAATGGGCCGAAGATACCTGACGACGTCCTGCCGAATATTTTTGAGCCATTCATCACCACAAAAAAAAGAGGAACGGGATTGGGATTATTCGTCTGTAAAGAAATCGTTTTAAAGCATCAAGGAACATTATCCTGTCACTCTACCGATTTCCTAACGACCTTTTCCATACAATTAAAAACTAAATAATGGATAAATATCCTTTTTTCCTTAGGCTTTTAGTGTGAAATTTTTGACTGATTGACGTCCAGTTACTTATACTAATAGGAAGGTTCCACTACTGATCGAGGTGAATGATCCTATAGATTGAAAATAAAAACCTGATTTCATACAAGATAGCGCATTATTTTTCCATCTAACATTTTATATACTAATATCATTTCATTCATTATTGGTTTTGGGAGGTGACTGGGATAATTAAATCGTTCGGCACATCTGGCGATTCAATAAAGTCCCACACTAATTGGACATATTAAGTTTTTTATTTGTCATTATTTTAATTGCTTTAACAGCCTTTTTTGTAGCTTCGGAATTTTCGATCATAAGGGTTCGCAGCTCCAGGATCGATCAACTGATTGAAGAAGGAAACAAAAAAGCCATTGCGGCAAAGAAGGTTACATCCGATCTTGATGAATACCTATCCGCGACACAGCTAGGAATTACCGTTACTGCCCTTGGACTGGGGTGGCTAGGACAACCGACCGTCCTCAAATTGGTTGGGCCCTTATTCAATGCCTTGAATATCCCACAAGAAGTTACAAGCATTCTGACATTTGTCATTTCATTTTCCCTGATTACGTTCCTGAATGTGGTTGTAGGTGAATTGGCTCCAAAGACGGTTGCCATCCAAAAGGCTGAGCAAGTGACCTTGGCAATTGCCGGCCCGCTGATTTTTTTCCATAAGATAGCCTTTCCCTTCATCTGGGCCTTGAATCATTCTTCCCGATTCGTTGTCGGATTATTTGGCTTTAAGCCAGCATCCGAAAGCGAAATAGCCCATACGGAAGAAGAATTGCGTTTCATCCTGTCAGATAGCTATAAAAGCGGGGAGATTAACCAGTCGGAATTTAAATATGTAAATAACATCTTTGAATTCGATGATCGAGTTGCCAAGGAAATCATGGTTCCACGGACAGAAATCATGACCATATCCAAGGATGAAACGGTACAGGCATTCGTCGATGTGGCCAAATTGGAAAAATACACTAGATATCCTGTTGTCGAAGGTGATAAAGACCATGTCATCGGCCTAGTGAACTTAAAGGAAGTTTTCTCGGATCTTATCAAGAACCGGGAAATCCATATCAAAGCGATTGAAAATTACGCTCGTCCGATCATTCGGGTAATGGAAAATATACCAATTCACGATTTGCTGTTAAAAATGCAAAAAGAACGCATTCATATGGCTATTTTGATGGATGAATACGGCGGAACTTCCGGACTTGTCACAGTCGAGGATATCCTCGAGGAAATCGTTGGGGAAATTCGTGATGAATTCGATATCGATGAAGTTGCCTCAATCAGGAAAATTAAAGAAGGACATTATATTTTAGACTCTAAACTTCTTGTAAAGGAAGTGAATGATCTACTTGGCATTCACTTGGAAGAAGATGATGTCGATACGATAGGCGGATGGGTCCTTACGGAAAACTATGATGTGAAGGTAGGGGACATCATGGAAAAAGACGGATTCTGTTTTAAAGTGATTGAAATGGAAGATCACGCCATCCGCTCCATCGAGGTTACAAAAAAGGTCGTACATCTTCCTCTTGAAGAGGATCTTACCCAAGGTTAATGATCAAAAACAGCCACGTAAAAGGTTATTTTACGTGGCTGTTTTTTACGATTTGTTCATTTATCGGGAAACCGTCCCATTTTTTTGACCGTTACGATTGGAGGTGTGCTCCTTCTTTTCCATAAGATATACAGCATGATGAGGATAAAGGAAAAACCAGCAGCCGGTATTAGATAAGGTTCAGTTATTTCCCGGATTTGCTGCCAATTCTCGCCGAGGATCCTTCCTAAGGTCAGGAACAATATGGTCCAAGGTATGACAGCCGCAACCGTATAAAATATAAACTTCCATACGGACATCCTCGCAATTCCGGCAGGGATGGAAATGGCATGGCGAACAACCGGAATGAATCGAGCCGTAAAAACCACTCCCACGCCATACCGCTTAAACCACTCTTCAGCATGTACAATATGATTTTCTTTAATTAGAATATATTTTCCATATTTCAAGAGAAAGGGCCTTCCTCCGTAATACCCCGCCCAATAGAGAAATAATTGTGCCATCGTCCCGCCTGCCACACCGGCAAGAACAGCTCCCCAAAAATTCATTTTCCCCAGGCCGACCACATAACCACCGTATCCAAGAACAAGCTCACTCGGGATGATTTCAACCATCAGCCCCAATAAAATCCCCATATAGCCCATTTCCGCAAACCAATTCAATATCGTCATAATAAGCTGTGATATCATGCTATCGGACTCCCCTTACCACTAATTTCAAATTGTTTGTCCTTCTATCCTATTCAGCTCATAACGTTCTATTCGATTTTTCATATCCAGTTTCACAATGCACCACATTCAGGATTGCACAAAAAAAGACCAGCAGTTATGTACTCCGGTCTCTTTACATCAATATTCTTTTAGCTCCCCTTTTTGGGAAATTTGAGAAAAAACAGCGGCAGTGAGTAAGGATGAATCATTTTGTGAAACATTAGTGAAAATCTCCTGCCGTGATTTCGTTTTTTCAATATGTATCCCGAGATCTTTATACTTGTTGATTATTTGATTATTCATGCTTACCCTCCCTTTCTGCTGTACCGTTATCCTTTAACTTCCCATTTAACGAAGTAATAAAACCTGTTTAAACGACTCGATCCAAAAAACAATCAATTGACATGAATGGTTTGCAGTTGGTGTTCATGCACTTCGTCTTTTTCAACATGGACCTGGACCTTATAGGTTCCCGCTTCTTCGAAAGATACCTTATTTAGATATGTTCCATTCCCTTCTTCTTCAGCTTTGGTGAAATGACTCTCTTCGCTGCCTTCCTTCCACACCTCGAAATTCACATCTGCATTTGTCAGTGGCTTCCCATTCAATTCAACCGTCGCTTCAAAGTTCGAACTGTTTCCTGCCTTTACAGGGTTACTTTGAAACCCGATAGATACATCCGTACTAGGATGAACCGATGCACCTTCACTTTCATGTCCTGGAACGACAACTTCTTTTTCAGGCATTACATGAAGGCCTTTAGCCGTTACATGGGACACTACAATATATTTGCCTTGTTCCTCAAAAGTATGCATCACTTGATACATGCCACTTCCAGTATTCTTTGCTTCAAGCATTTCCCGTTTATCCTGTCCGGACTTTCTCACTTCAAACAGCACCTCATCAGCTTCATTCACCAATTGGCTTCCCTGTTTCACTGTCGTTTCAAGAATGACTTCTTTTCCAGGCTCCACTTTCCCTTTAATGACAATTGATGCATCCATCGATTCTGGAACAGCACTGTTAACTTCCTTATCCTCTGGCATTTCAGACTCTTGACACCCTGCCAACATAACTAACAACGCAGTACACATATAAAGTTTTTTCATATGAACTTCCCTTTACTATTTATTAGACTAAAAAATCTGTCCTCTTCATATTGCCCATCCTTTCCTTTTTTCAGATTTTTATACATAATTTAACATCAAATGGTTCGCATTACGGTGACTGAAGTCAGCATGGCTACCGCGATGATCGTTAAAAATGAATATAAAAAGATTGAAGTCCCCACAACGCTCAATCCACAAAGCAGTACACACCCATCAATGAAAAAAATCAGCAGACCTACATTGAGTCCACTTTTCCTGGAAAGGATCTGTGCCAACATATCGGTTCCGCCTGTAGAGGTCCCATACCGAAGCATTAAACCGATGCCAAGTCCAATCAACCCTCCCCCGATTATCGCACTTACATAAATGGGAAGGTTCCATCCTGTGACAGCGTCGGAAAAAATATCGATGCATAAAGAGGAAAAAAGCAAGCCATGCAAGCTGTTCAGGAATAATTTTTTTTCAAAGTACCAAGCATATATATATAATGGAATGCTGCTCAAAATCACACCCAGTCCTGTCGGAAGTCCTATATAGTAATGAAAAATCAGCCCAATCCCTATCATGCCGCCATCCAATAAATGATAAGGTATCAGAAAAAAATTGATTCCCACACCTACAAGCATGCTGCCGGCAATGATCGCTGCCATCCGTTCCATGATTTTCATGGCTGCCACCCCCTTTAATTCTTGCATTTAAAACTTGTCTTGGTTTCTATAGAATATGTTTGTACCATCAAAAAAATAATGAAACGGACCAATTTTTTATGAAACGGCCATCAGTTTTCTGAATATTCTATAATATGTTACAATAAAGTAGAGAAAACAGTCAAAAACAGCTAATTATTAGCTCAAACTGATCCTTTACAAGCAATATTCCGGATTTAAGGTGCCGTAAGCTGTTTGACTGAATGATTAACTCTTTCTATAATGAAAGTATTTAAATTAATTAGATTGAGGTGATTTGATGGGGCATTAAAGAATGTTCGTTTTGACGGACGGGCGCTGCTTTGCGTAACGGATATGTGCATCCTTTTGGAAAATGGCTGCACTCCTTCAGACAGAAATTCTTCTATTTCCCGTCTACGCATCGCTAATCGGCATATACTATTATTCTCTTCATCACTAAAAGAAATGGGAGTTCAAGCGGCTGCACAACTATGGCCACAGGCCTTTTTGAAGCAATCCCGAAAATATTCAGCACGGCAAAAAAAATATACTTGTATATTTTAAAAATGTAGGAGGTGTACTCCTTATTCGTCTCGAAGGCGAGTTAAGGGAGACTATTTGGACATAATAAACTTGGTTCTTATTGCCATTTTAATTGCTTTAACAGCATTTTTTGTAGCTACGGAGTTTGCGATTGTTAAAGTGAGAAGCACGAGGGTCGATCAATTAATTGAAGAAGGAACGAGGAATGCTATTTCAGCAAAGAAGGTCATCTCCAACCTGGATGAATACCTCTCAACTTGTCAGCTCGGAATTACCGTTACAGCTCTAGGGCTTGGATTCCTTGGGGAACCGACAGTTGAAAACATTTTGCACCCACTCTTGAATCAATTGAATCTTCCAAATTCAGCTTCACATGCACTCTCGGTTGCAATTGCCTTTTCTTTCATTACGTTCATACATGTCGTTGTTGGAGAATTGGCACCGAAAACATTGGCGATTCAAAAAGCGGAGCAAGTAACATTATTGGTTTCGAAACCTTTAATTGCCTTTAACAAAGTCATGTATCCATTCATCTGGGTACTGAATGGCTCTGCAAGGACGCTTACAAGAATGCTAGGATTAAAAGCGGTTTCCGAACATGATTTGGCTCATACAGAAGAAGAGCTTCGAATCATTGTTTCCGAAAGCTACAAAAGTGGCGAAATTAACCAATCAGAGTTTAAATATGTGAATAAGATTTTTGAATTCGATGATCGGATCGCAAAAGAAATCATGGTTCCACGTACAGAAATTGCAACGGTATCCAAAGATGATACAATCCAGCAGTTTTTCACCGTAATGGCGGAAGAGAATTTTACGCGATATCCTGTCATTGATGGTGATAAGGATCATGTTATCGGAATGGTCAATATCAAAGAGCTATTCACTGAAATGATAGACAGAAACAATCAGGCAGCGTCAACGATCGACCGATATGTTCGTCCGATCATCCGTGTCATTGACAGTATCCCGATTCACGATTTACTTTTAAAAATGCAAAAGGAACGGATCCACATGGCCATCCTCATGGATGAATACGGCGGTACGTCAGGTTTGGTTACCGTTGAAGATATCCTTGAAGAAATCGTTGGCGATATCCGCGATGAGTTCGATCTGGATGAAGTTCCCGATGTCCGCAAATTAAAAGAAGATCACTACATCATCGATGCCAAGGTATTAGTCAGTGAAGTGAATGATTTACTTGGATTGGATATCAATGATGAAGATATTGATACGATGGGCGGATGGATCCTGACCGAGGATTATGAGGCCAAACAAGGTGATATCCTGACTTATGGTCCCTATAACTTCAGGATAAAGGAAATGGAAGATCACCATATTCGTTATATTGAAATATATAAACAAGCAAAAGTCGTAAGCGAAGTGAAAGAATTCCCGATCATATCACAAACCGAAATCGTTTCATGATAATAACCCCCGTTCCTAAAACAATAGGAGCGGGGGTTATTTTTTTTCAACTGGTACATGAAATAAAATAAATACATATTATATAAAACCTGCTTCATTTAACATTGGATGAAGTATAGTTCTACCTTTATTGTTTCATACTGTTAAAAAAGCGATACTTTTTGAAGGAGTGAAGAATCATGAAACTCATAACCATTTGCCAGCACTGCAAAGGGAAAGGGAAAACCCGTTATCTTCAATTCTTTTCCCGGGACTGTAATCATTGCAACGGTCAAGGTAAAGCGGTAAAAGATATGTCAAATTTAAGAAATCAGGCCAAAAACATCTAATAATCTTTCATATTTTGAAGTTGGTTTTAATGACACCTGCCCTCTTTAACGTATCATAAACAATCAGTATCGAAGGTCCAAGGAAAAGCCCAAGGAAACCAAGCATCTTAAACCCTAAATAAAGACTGACCAACGATGCCAAGGGGCTTAATCCCATATTTGCTGAATAGATTTTTGGTTCAATGGTCCTTCTTATGATGGTAATGACCAGGAATAGGATGATGAGGCCAATACCAAGATGATGATTTCCTTGAGCCCAAACGATCGCTGCCCATGGAACCAGCACAGATCCCGTCCCCAAGATAGGAAGAATGTCCACAACCACTATTAACAGTGCCAATGGGATCATATACTTTACATTTAACAACCATAGTCCTCCATAAGCCATGATGAACGTTATTAAACTCAACAGGATTTGTGCCTTAATGAAGCCTACGGCTGCCATACTTAAATCTTGATAAACTAGCGAAATCTTTTGATAGGTGGATGTCTTTAAATAAAAGACTGCCTTTTTTCTTAATTTAGGCAATTCAAGACTGATTAAGAATAAAGCGATTAAGTAAATTAAAAAGTCAATGAAAAATCCCGGAATGAGTGTAACGAACTGAACCATATCCTGAACAAAGCCCTCTGCGAACCCCTCCAGAGCCATGACTCCCTTTTCCATCGTCTGTTCCACCGATTGGATGAGATTTGGCGGCAAAGTTTGCGAATACCGTTCCCATTGCCTGATGACTGGCAATATAGCCGTCAAATACACTTCACGTATGAAACCGGGAAATTCTTCCGAATAGACAATGGCCTTCTTGATTAATACCGAAAAAGAAAAATAAGTGATGCTCATAAGCCCGCCTACATATAAAACAAATGAAATCAATACGGCCCAAAAACGATGCAGCTTTGCCGTTTCACCAATCATTCTGACCAATCCATCCAAAAGAATGGCGGTGAGCAACGCTAAAATCAACGCCCATGAATAGGGAATGACGATTAATATGACTAAAAGGAGAATCCCCCTCCAAAACCAGCGAAAAAAGACGGCGACATTCACTGAACAAACCCTCCTTGCACTTTCCTGTTCTCCTTATATTTATGAAACGGGGTCACATATATTTCGCTTATACGTTTTATTTTCTCAATAAGGGGAAAAAGAGATACAAAGAGATGGAGGGATTGACATTGGATAATAAAGATAAAGAAAAGTATATTGAGGAGCGTAATGATAAATCCAAGGCCTTCAAGAAAAATCAGGAAAAACAGCTGGAACGTGATCAAGTGGTCATGCCCATTGATGATTTACCAATTGATGAAATTAAATATGAACAGCAAGAAGAACGAAATAAAAAAGAAACAAAGCACCGCTCCACCAGCGATAAGTTTTAAACAAAAACCAGCCACTTTTTAGAGGCTGGTTTTTGTTTGCAGGATATACTGCATTCAGCGAGTTTTATACTTTTACCAATTTCGTCGGCACTTATGGACCATTTCAAAGAAAAATATATTCTTCCCATCATATATTGCAAGCAGTAGCCTAAAAGGGGTCCGGAAAGTGTATCTATCTTTAATTGATGTACCGGCAGCACCTTCAACTCCTCAGGTATGGTTTCTAACTAAATGTTATAACAAAATTGATTCGGGTGTTCGAGACTCCTGCGGGAAAAGCGCGTCCAAGGAGACCCCGCACGTGTAAGCCGAGGTGGCTCCCCGGACCGCCCGCGGCGAGTGCCTGGAACGGAAATAAACGTCCAAATGGACAAACCACAAAAAAACTGCAGGCAAACATGAATTCTCGAATTTGTCTCTAGGCTGAAATATATTCCATCATGATTAAGGTTCTTCTTGTGATTGTGCAGATGCTTCCCCCTTTGTTGTTTGAGATTTGGGAAGACTGAGCTTTCCCTCAATTCATTCATTGCCAGAATTTTACCCTCCCCCGCTTTGCTTCCAAAAATAAACATTGACTGAAATAAATGATTCTTTACAATAGACTTTTAAGAATTAAAGAATATAATGGACTGGTCGACCATTATAAAGGAGAATCATATGACGAACCCTACTCAATTATTTCATCAATATTTACAAGTATCGAGATCATTAGTCAGCAAAATGAATGAACAAATTACAGCCCTTGAAATTTACCATAATCAGTGGACAATCCTGAATTACTTAAAGAACTGTGGCTATTCCACAATCCCCGATATTTGCAGTTACCTGGATGTAGACAGTGTGATCATCACACGTTCGGTCAACAGCATGGAACAGAATAATATGATTAAACAAGTTCCTGGTAAAGATGAACAGGAAAAACGAATCGAACTGACCCCCCGGGGCAAAGAGGTACATACAAAATGTCTTAAGATTGCAGAAAAAATCGAAGGAAAGGCCTTGGAAGGCATTACTGAAGAAGAACAGGAAGTATTTTTCCAGACGGTCCTTAAAATCCTCAATAATATAAGAAACTAAAATGGGTAGCTTGTATCATTGTAGAATAAGTGTGAAGCAAGGAATTTCCTTACTTTCACACCAAGCTATAGCCATGCCTTTTTTAAAAGCCGGATTCCAGCTTCGATTTCCCTTTCGGTTAAACCACCGTACCCAATCAAAATAGTCGGATCTTTCACTTTCTTTGAATGATAAACCGATGTTGGGTGGACTTTAACCCCCACATTGGCAGCCCTTTGGATGAGATCTGCCTCACTGCTGCCGTTTTTTACGTTTAAAAGAACGTGCAATCCTGACTTTTCACCGATTATGGCTACACGATCATGGAAGCTCTCTTCCATTGCGTTCAGCAGCACCTTATTCTTTTTACGATAAATCGTTCTCATTTTATTCAGATGGCGTTCCCAATGTCCATTTTTCATAAAAAGACAGAGCGTTTCCTGAATCAGTCTGGGAACGGTCTGTTTATATCCGATTAACTTCTGCTGAAATTTGCTAGACAACTCCATGGGTAACACCATAAATCCCACCCTGATCGATGGGATGAACGACTTTGAAAACGTGCCTAGGTAGACGACCCTTCCATTTGTGTCCAATCCTTGCAATGACGGAATCGGTTTGCCTGCATGTCGGAATTCCCCGTCATAATCATCCTCAATAATATAACCTTTTTTTTCCACCGCCCAATTCAATAATTCCACCCGTCTAGTTATCGGCATGATCATACCGGAAGGAAATTGATGGGAAGGTGTGACATAGGCTACATCCGCTGTACTCTCTTTCAAGTAGTCCACACTCATTCCACTTTCATCCAAAGGTATGAATTCCGTAACCGCCCCCTCCAGCCTCAGTACCTCCCTTACCCGATGAAAGCCAGGATCTTCTAATCCAAATACCCGCTCATTTCCAAGTAGTAACCGCAGAAGATGGATGAAATACTGGGTTCCTGCCCCAATGATGATTTGATCAGCCCCGCAGCGAACTCCTCTTGATTGGAATAGATAGGATGAAATCTCAGCCCTAAGCCCCCATTCACCTTGCGGATCACCACTCATGAACATTTCCCTTTCCTGTAGATACAACGTATTGTTCAAGCATTTTTTCCATACGGCATGCGGGAAAGAATCCACGTCCACCCGGCCATGATTGTAATCTATCTCATTTCTTTCATTCAGAGGGTCCATCATCCCTTCTGTTACAGGCAACGGCTCATTCAAAGCTGAAATCGGTTCTAAATCGGCTACGTAATAACCTTTCCTTAATTGACTTTCCACATATCCTTCTGCCATCAACTGCTGATAAGCCGTATCAACTGTATTCAGGCCTATCCCTAAATGCAAGGCCAGTTTTCGTTTAGAAGGCAGTTTCATTCCGGCCTTTATTTGTCCATTCTGGATTTCCTTTATAAAGTATTTATACAATTGCACATATAAAGCTTCTTTGTTCGTTTTATCTAGGGTTAGAGTGATTTCAAACATTTGGTCCTCCTTCAAACTGGTTCCATAAATTATATCAGCATTGGTCCTTATTGCAGAACCAGAATATTTTTATAATGTAGATATCAATCAAGAGGAGGAAACTATGGAGCATTTCGAATTATACGGTAAACACGTGATACTCACCCCGATGATGGAACATCATATCGAACCACTTTACGCCGCTTCCCTGCCATCTGAAATATGGGAATGGAGTGCAACAAAGATTTTGTCATATGAAGAGGCGATCTCCTATGTAAAGGAAGGCATTCTAGCAAGGGAACAGGAACTTCATCATCCATTTGTCGTTATCGATCGGACAGATGATTCGGTAGTTGGCAGCACGAGCTTAAGGAATATTCACTTTCATAATCAATCGCTGGAAATCGGCGCGACTTGGTATCATCCCGACAAATGGCGAACAGCCATAAACACTGAATGTAAGTACTTGTTATTGCAGCATGCTTTTGAAAAGTGGCAAATGAAACGGGTTGAATTCAGGACGGACGAATGCAACAAAAGATCACGTTCCGCAATAACCAGGCTCGGCGCCCTTGAAGAAGGGATTTTGAGGATGGAGTAAAAGCTACAAGATGGGAGGATCAGGAATACGGTGGTCTATAGTATTCTCGAGCATGAATGGCCCAGTGTGAAAAGGAATTTGGAAGCTTTTTTAGAAAGGTGAAAATGTGAAAAAAGAGTGCCGTTGTTTTGCACTCTTTTCTCTTAGTGCTATTTTTCATGTGAGTCTTTACGAATTTTCGATAAAGAATCCTTTTGCCTTTTCGTTGATCGAATGAATATGAAAACACCAATCGCAAATAAAAATGGCATTAGTAAAGCAAAAAGAAGATAAATCATATCACCAAAGAACAAGTTCATTACCCCCATAGCAATGCGACGCACACTTTCGTCTGTAAAGCTTTTCTGTCAGACTTGGATGATCCCTGCTTAGTCCAAGCTTTGTGACAAGCGAATCATATCCTGGCACTGAATCCCATTTTCATAAATGGCCTCGGAATAGTTTCTAGTAAAAAAATCCCGATCGACCCCAGTTATTCTAAAACCGCATTTCTGGTAAAGGGCAAGCTGCCCTATCCCCGAATTCCCCGTACCGATTTCAATCATTTTATATCCCTGGTCCCTTGCATGGCCTATCGCATGTTCAATCAATTGCCTGCCGATTCCTCTTCCATGGTACTGTTCATCGACCGCGATGTTCATTATCTCTATCAGTTCCGGGCCTTTTTGCAGTAAAACACAAACGCCGATCATCCGGTTATCACCCACGGCAACAAAGCACGTTCCGCTTCCCAAATATTCCTCGACCAATTTCCTTGAAGGATCTGCCAAAAGCAATAAATGCATCGGGGGTGGCTCATCCAAGAATAATTCCCTTATCTCCATCAGCATCCAAACCCTCCTCAGTTTAATTCATCCACAAGCAGTTCAACCAATTCCGATGCAGGAAGTTCCCTGCTCAACTTATAACCCTGTCCTGCCCACAAAGCCATCAATTCAGGATTGTTCTTTTGTCCGGCTGCTTTTCGCATTTGTTTGGTCATGTGATGGACATAAGGATAGGCGACCGGTGCAACACTATCATATTCCGTTAAAAAGTGATTCACCAACCCGCGTGCCCTCCGGCCGCTGAAGGCTCGGGTAACAGCAGTCTTAGTAAATCGGGGATTCCCCAGCGCCGCCTTATGGACCGGACTTGCCCCGCTTTCGGGACAGCGAAGGAAAGCGGTACCCAATTGTGCCGCTGTTGCTCCCGCTTCAAGCACGGCCGCGATATCCTTTCCATGCATCAGTCCGCCCGCTGCAATGATCGGTAAGTCCAGCTCAGCCTTTATCATCCGAATCAATACTAAAAGGCCGTAATCATCTTCTGTGCGGTTATCAAAGCTGGCCCGGTGCCCCCCTGCTTCAAACCCCTGCACACATAGAACGTCCGCGCCTGCTCCCGCCGCCTTCTTTGCTTCCTGAAGGTTGGTTACTGTCACGGCTATAAGGGAACCGACATCTTGGAGCTCCCTTATTACATGTTCCGTTGGACATCCAAACGTAAAACTGACGACCGCGACCCCAGCCTCCTTCAATACATGTAGTTTATTTCCCCAATCATCGTCATCACTATCGGCTTTTCCAATCTCAGCCCCGACGCTCTCGGCCTCTTTTTCGATCTTTTCACGATAGCCAGATAATATATTTTCATCCGCCGCCTCGTTGCCTGGCACAAATACATTCACGCCAAAAGGGCGTTCAGTCAACTGACGGGTCTGCTCTATCTCCTCCTTCATCTCTTCCGCATTCTTATAGCCAGCTGCGAGAAAGCCCAATCCTCCTGCATTGGATACAGAAGCCGCAAGCTTCGGAGTGGAAGCTCCTCCTGCCATCGGTGCCTGAATGATTGGATATCTCATTAACTCTTTCAACATTCGATACAACTCCTCTTGATTTTTCTTCATGGCCTTATCATTTTTACGTTTTCTTGGTATAATGATTATCTGTAAGAGAAAAGTGTCTAAATGATCACCCTTTATATCTTGCAAATATAAAACATAGGTGGTAAATAAAAAATGGAAACAAAACCATATAGAGTATTACTTTATTATTTGTATGTACCTATCGAGAATCACGAAGAATTCGCAGCCGAGCATCTTGCGGCATGTAAAGCCCTTGAATTGAAAGGCCGTATCTTGGTGGCTTCAGAAGGTATCAACGGAACGGTTTCAGGTACGATTGAACAAACCGACAAATATATGGACATGATGAAAAGCGATCCCCGCTTTGCCGATATCGTGTTTAAAATAGATGAAGCTGAAGGCCATGCTTTCAAAAAAATGCATGTTCGCCCACGCAATGAACTTGTAACGCTACGCTTGGAAGACGACATCAACCCGAACCAGACGACAGGCAAATACTTGAGCCCGAAGGAGTTCTTCGAGCAAATGCAAGATGAAAACACCATCGTCCTTGATGCCAGAAATGACTATGAATTTGATTTAGGACATTTCAGGGGTGCAATCAAGCCAGAAATCACGAATTTCCGTGAACTTCCGGAATGGGTACGGGAAAATAAAGAAATGTTCGAAGGCAAAAAAATCCTAACGTATTGCACTGGCGGTATCCGCTGTGAGAAATTCTCCGGCTGGCTTGTCGAAGAAGGCTTTGAAGATGTAAGCCAGCTGCATGGCGGCATCGCAACATACGGGAAGGATCCCGAAGTCCAAGGTGAGCTATGGGATGGCCAAATGTATGTTTTCGATGAAAGGATTGCCGTACCTATCAATCAAAAGGAACATGTAATTGTCGGACGCGATATTTATTCCGGCGAACCTTGTGAACGCTATGTCAATTGCGCAAATCCTGAATGCAACAAGAAAATCCTTTGCAGCGAAGAGAACGAACACAAACATATGCGCAGCTGTACCCATGAATGCCGAGTGCATCCGCGTAATCGCTATGTAGTCGAGCATAACCTTTCTGAAGAAGAAGTGGCTGAGAGATTACAGCTAATCGAAGATTCCATTACGGCAAAATGAGTTTAGCAAACCCGAATCAGTGGACATGATCCCTGTTCGGGTTTTTTTATCGATTCAAACCAAATCTTATTTTTCTATATTAAACCTATGCCTTGGACTTCATTCCGCTGTAAGAATTAACTTTGATCTTTTAATGCCATCTTCTTTTACTGCAATATTACTTCCATTCTTACTTCTATATCACAATAGAAAAAACCTTCTTAATACGTAAAAAGAATGGTTTCCGCTTTTAGATTTTAGCGGTCATCAGTCTTACCTTCATGAAAAGAGCGATTCCTCTTTAGAGGAATCGCTCTTCATTCATGTTATTTTGCCTCTGCACTTACAACAATCCCGCAAGCTTGTCTATCGCCTGCATCACCAGTTTTCAAAGTATCTGCATCGGGTCCTTTTTCTCCATTGGCTTCATAGCGGTCAGGAATATTGGCAAAGTTGTCTGGGTTAGCATGAACGATTACAGCCAGCTCTTCTTTCTTCAGTTGGTCTATTGTCATGTTATCCAATGTTGCCGTATATTTTGCTGTCCCATCTTCTTTTACATATAAAGGGGGCATATCACCTGCGTGTTTAGAATGCGTTTCATCAGTTGGGTTGAAGTGTCCTCCCGCTGTAGTGAAAGGGCCATCCTTGGCATCCGCCTCACATGCTGCGTTCTCGTGAACATGGAATCCATGGTAGCCTGGCTCAAGACCTTCCAAAGCGGTCTCGATCACTACAGAATTCTCTTCAGCGGTAAAGTTCACCGTCCCAAGTGTTTTACCTTCTACATCTTTAACTTCCGCTTTCACCTGCGGATCAACCTCTGTATCTGTTCCTTGTCCCACTGTAGTCATGTCCTCGGCATTATTATCGGCCTCATTTGAATCATCCGCTGAATTGCATCCATACAGTAAAAAGGCAGCACACATAGGCAGTATAAGCTTTTGTTTATAGTTCATGATAACTTCCCTCCACTCTCTTATATGTATCTTCCTCTTATTACTTTCCACTATTATGGAAGAATAAACAGATAGCGGCATAAATAGGAAAATAGATTACACCAATGAGGGTGAACACCTTACTAAATTCACAGACAAGGATATTACACTATAGCTTAATGGGCTCACATTTTTACAAAGTGATGACCCCGAAAGTAATGGCTGCGATCGTCATGATGATGGTTGTCCCAAACGCCCATTTAAACAGGAATTTTTGATGATCCCCAAAATCCACGCCTACAAGGCCAATCAATATGAATGTTGCAGGCACCAATGGCGATAAGGGGAACCCTGCGGTCGAATGACCTAATAATGCCGCCCTTCCGATTTCTACAGGGGCAATGCCGAAGTTCGATGCCGTTTCACTTATGATTGGCAGAATGCCAAAATAATAGGCATCAGGTGAAAAAATGAACCCCATAGGTATGCTCGTCAGCGCTACCACCAGTGGCAAATGTGCCCCGAGCCACTCCGGAATGACAGTTACGATTGAAGCAGCCATCGAGTCCATCATCTTTGTTTCCGTGAATACACCCGTAAAAATCCCAGCTGCGAAAATGAGTGTACAAATCATCACGAAACTATTGGCATGACTTAAAATCCTTTCCTGCTGTTCTTTTGGGTTCGGAAAATTAACGAATAGTGCAATCGCAAAAGCGGAGGCAAATAAGATTTGGATCGGCAGCACTTCCATCACCAGCAAAACCATCAGTAAAATCGTCAAGAACCAATTAAACCAAAAAAGCCTGGATGTTCCTTGAGGTGCGGTTTCAACAGCTGCAGCCTGTTCGCCCATACCAGGTTGCATGTTCGTCTCCAGGGAACCGACTCCCAATCTCTCCCTTTCCTTTTTGCCAAGTACATATGCCGAAAAAAGCGTCCATAAAAGACCGCAAATCATGACTGGAATAAGAGGTATGAATAACTCCGATACTTCCACCTGAAGGCTCGCGGCCGCCCTGACCAAAGGACCTCCCCAAGGAATCATGTTCATGACGCCAGCGGCCAAACCAACGACACAGGCCAATACGAGCCTGTTCATCCCTAATTTGATATAAAGCGGCAGCATGGCCGAAACAGTGATCATGAATGTAGAAGAACCGTCTCCGTCCAAACCTACCAATATGGTTATAATGGCGGTTGCCATGACAACCTTTAACGGATCTCCTTTTACAAAACTCAGTATTTTAGCGATCATGGGCTCGAATAAACCAACGTCAATCATTAAACCAAAATACAGAATAGCAAAAACGATCATGACTGCTGTCGGTGTCACCTTTAAAATGCCCGCAACCATCATATCTCCCATTTCCGAGGCAAACCCACCAATCAGACCAAAAGCTATCGCCGTGAAGATAAAAGCGACAACCACTGATAACCGCTTCGTGATGACCAAGACCAGAAACGTTAAAATCATACAAAACCCTAAAATCGTCAACATGTTTAAAACTCCTTTAATTGGAAAAATGAATACCTTTTGTTTATTTAATTTTTCTGAAAAATCAGTATTTTCACATTATACCATTTGCCCATTCATTAAAAAACCTGTTAAACAAATTCGTTTAATAAATTAGTTAATTTCTGTATACTATTATTTAGGAACCCGAAGTTTTTTTCGGAGGAAAGAAGTGTTGTTTGTAAAATGAACGCTCATAAAATAGCTAAACGGAACCTTTTCATCATGTGGTTCGCCAATTTCTTCATAGGCGGGAGCATGACGATGGTTCTCCCATTCATATCCTTATACATTGGTACATTCGGAGATTATTCGACTCAATATATCCAGCATTGGTCCGGATGGACTTTTGGAATCACTTTCGTGACAGCCTTTTTATTTTCCCCCATTTGGGGACGGATTGGTGACCGGTATGGCAGAAAGAAAATCTTGATTGCCTGCGCCTTTGGGATGGGCCTGTCCATCTTCCTGATGGGATTCGTCGAAAATGTTTGGCAGCTATTCGTCCTAAGGATGTTCACAGGAATATTCACTGGCTTCATTTCCATGTCCCAGGCTTTCATATCAACGCAGACACCAAAAGAAATTGCCGGACGTGTACTGGGAACCTTACAAACGGGAAATATAACCGGTTCCCTTTTCGGACCATTGCTTGGCGGCGTGCTTGCAGACACACTCGGCTATTCAACCGCCTTTAAATTCACCTCCATCACCATTTTCATCTCTGGTCTTCTTGTTTTTGCAACCAAGGAGTACCGAATGGAGCGGCAGAAGGGAACGAAGTCGAGCTATACAAGCAGGGAGGTTCTCTCACATATCTTAAGGAATCCCATCTTGGTGAATGTCATGCTCATCTCCACGCTTGTCCAAGTTGCCCACTTCAGCATCCAGCCCATTCTTTCTTTATACGTTGGTGAGCTGCATGGAACTTCCAATCTTGGTTTTTATTCAGGAATCGCCTTTTCTGCAGCAGGCCTGGGGAATTTATTGATGGCGCGTCACTGGGGCAAGATAGGTGATCGGCATGGACATGTGAAGATTCTTGTGCTGCTTCTTTTTTTGACAGCTCTTGTCTATTTTCCCGGTGCCTTCATCAATCATTTTTGGCAGCTTGTCTTTGTACGTTTCATACTAGGCATGGCAATAGGCGGCATCATCCCTGTAAGGATTGCCTACATTCGCCAAGAAGCGCCTGTCGCAATGCAGGGGGAAGTGCTTGGGTACAATACGAGCCTGCGCTTTTTAGGCAATATCATCGGACCCGCAATGGGCGGAATGGTTGCTGGTTTCTACGGATTCTCTGCCGTCTTCATCACGACCAGCACGTTACTCCTCATAGCCGGACTTGTCCTCTATTTCGCGATGCACCGCAATCCGGAGTTGGCCAGATCACATTAAAATCACATTTTTGGCAAGAAAGCCTGCTTCCATCTTTAAGCAGGCCTTCTCCTGTTTAATGCTCATACAGCTGTAGTGTGCTGGATACTTCTGGAGCTTTTTGTATAGGGAAATTATCGAAGAGAAATCAAGGAAAAAGATTTGAAGGGGTCACGTTCATGCCTATCCGTAAAGTCCACCAACCCTTATGACACACCCACAAACTGATAAGTATTTTTCCAGCACTTCATAACACATCAAATTTTATGTTAAGATTAATTCAGGCAAATTTTATGAAAGTAAAAGACGCAAAGCCACGGGCCTAAACCAACAACTTAGTTGTCATGGCAGCCGGGTTGCCAAGATTTTTCTTGAATGGATCACTTTATAATTAATTTTCTTGCCCCTTTTTAATTTGCCTAAAATTAAAACAAGGAGGGTTATATATGTTCTTTCCAACCATTTATTCAGCTACTACGGATGAGAGACACATAGTTAAAGATAAAAATACTTGTGCATGCGGCACAAGATATAATGCATTCGCAATGTTATCCAGAAGCGACCTTCGAAAGATCAGGTTCAAGCATTATAAAGAAGTAACATGTCCTTTATGTAAATCCAGTATCATTGATGAGGAATCCTCTTAACACAAGGATGGTTCCTACTCCCAAACTTTGATAGAGCTGGCTTTTCACCCTCACCACTTCCATATATGGTAAAAGGGGAAAATATCATTCCGATAAAAAAACTCTCTTACCTCCCGCCCACATATTGACACAGTTAGAGCACGATCTTTTTTTCATTATATGAATGGTAAAGGTACGGTCACCCTATAGGGCTCGATAAGATATAAATCATGAAGTAATCATTTGATTGTATCGCGTTTCGATAGTTCTAAAACCCATTTCTAGAAGATCATGAATCGATTCCAATCGGTGGCGTAAAGCTAGTAGGAAACGGAAATCCATGTTATTTTGATTTTAATTATGAAATAGATCTCTACCGTTTTACTCCACTCTCCCTTAGCGGGAATTTTACAAAAGCCTATAGGAGCCCCTTACGTCAAAAATGGCCAAGCCAATTCGAATGACTTTATTCAAGCATGACCTGTATGCATTCGCCCACCTCCATATAATTGACTTCCCTCACTTGATAGCTCAATCACCTTTTGCACCAATTCTTCTCTCCTAAAGCATTTTTCCTTCGTACGATAAGATGAATAGCCCTCGATTTGTCGTTTATATTATCCATATAGATAGAATAAAGGACTCATGCTATAATTTAGTGCGTTAAAAAAGAAATGAACACACATATAAAAGAAAGAAGGAGTGTTTCTTTGAATACATCTGCATACAAAAAGGAATGGTTCGGCAACGTTAGAGGTGATGTTCTATCGGGAATTGTCGTTGCCTTGGCATTGATTCCGGAGGCGATTGCCTTTTCGATCATTGCTGGCGTTGACCCAATGGTTGGTCTATATGCCTCATTCTGCATTGCCATCGTCATCTCCTTTGTCGGCGGAAGGCCGGGAATGATATCGGCTGCCACTGGCGCAATGGCACTCGTCATGGTCGACCTTGTTAAAGATCATGGCTTGAACTATTTACTTGCTGCAACAATATTGACTGGTTTGCTGCAAATTTTACTAGGGGTTTTAAAAATCGGGAAATTAATGAAGTTCATTCCGAAGCCGGTCATGACTGGTTTTGTGAATTCTTTAGCCATCTTGATTTTCACGGCACAGCTCACCCATTTCGTGGGCGAAACATGGATCATGTATGTCATGACAGCCGTTTCATTAGCTATCATTTATCTTTTTCCGCTGATCACGAAAGTCATACCTTCACCACTTGTCGTCATCATATTCATGACGATAGTTGCAGTTACCACGGGGGCTACGGTGCGGACGGTTGGGGATATGGGGCAATTGACCGAAGCGCTTCCAATGTTCATGCTTCCAGACATCCCTTTGACCTTCGAAACTTTGGCGGTCATTTTCCCTTATTCCATTGCCCTTGCGTTTGTTGGACTGCTTGAATCGTTATTGACGGCTCAAATTGTCGATGAGATGACTGACACGGACAGTAATAAGAATAAGGAAGCCAAAGGCCAGGGGATTGCGAATATCATCGCCGGATGTTTTGGCGGCATGGCAGGATGTGCGATGATCGGCCAATCCGGTATCAACATTAAATCTGGTGGAAGGGGCCGGCTCTCGACATTTGTAGCGGGCGCATTCCTTATGGTATTAATCGTGGTATTGAATGATGTCCTTATCAAAATACCGATGGCTGCACTTGTCGCAGTCATGATCATGGTTTCAATCGGGACATTTGACTGGTCTTCCCTAAAGAGGCTCACTAGAGCTCCTAAGTCGGATGCAGCCGTGATGATCGTGACGGTCCTCATTGTCCTTTATACACATGACTTATCAAAAGGGGTATTTGCCGGAGTGCTTTTGAGCATGATTTTCTTCTCGGCTAAAATTTCTAAAGTGGCAGTAGAGAAAACGGCAGACATCCAGGCTAAGAAAATCACTTATCGTATCAGCGGACAAATATTTTTCGCTTCTGTCCAGGACTTTGTTTCAAAGTTCGACTTCAAGGAAAAAGCCGATGCAATCGTCATCGACTTCTCTCATTCCAAGATCTGGGATGCTTCAGCAGTCGGTGCTGTCGATACGGTTATTCTTAAATATCAGCTCTTGGGAATACCTGTCCAAGTCCAAGGACTCGATGAAGAAAGTTCGACATTGCTTGAAAAACTCGCCACCTCAGAAAGTAAAATATCTTAAAGAAGTAAAATTCTGCTGAATAGAAACTTTTCAAACCGACAAAATAGATAACATGAATCATTTCCTTTTGAAAGGAGCGAAAAGCATGACACCAGAACAGGATTATACGGCAGCAAATCTGTCACCGGATTTATTGAATGAACTTAAAAGCTTTGAAAGCAAACTTGGCGAGGAAGCCAATAAAGAATTGATTGTCATCGCCTATGAAAAAGAAAAGGAATCTTTAAATTAAGAAAAAAGACTCAAACACCCTTAATGGGATGGTTGAGTTTTTTTTGAATGTACAGAAAAAGGGTGCCCATGTTTTTAATGAGCAACCCTTTTCCTGTATTATTTGCTGAATACGTCGGTTAAGACCGGCACGATTTGTTTTTTACGCGATACAACGCCTTCCAAGACGGCGATGTTATTGTTTAATGAAACGTCATATGCCTTTTCAACTGCATATGCCGCTTTACCAAGGGCCAAGGCAACGGAATCATTAGTCAGGATATCCGTTACGACGAATAGGAACAAGTCCAATTCCTTCACTGCGATGACCGCTTCAATCGCTGCTTCCAATTCAGCTTGCTTAGCAAGCACTTCGTTCGGATCAACAGCATTGACCTGTGCTATTTCCACTTTAGCCATTCCCATGGAGAATTCCTTTGCATCAAGAGTGATGAGCTGGGCAATCGTTTTGTCGCTTAAGTCAGCTCCCGCTTTCAACATTTCCAAGCCATATTTTTCAGCGTCGACTCCTGCAATGGCAGCCAGTTCCATTGCTGCCGCAACGTCTTGCTCCGTGCAAGTCGGGGATTTGAACAATAAAGAATCGGAAATGATGGCAGATAGCATAAGACCTGCGATTGCTTTAGGGACTTCAATGCCATTTTCTTTATAAATTTTATTTAAGATGGTTGCCGTACAGCCAACTGGTTCCGCACGGTAATATAATGGATCGCTTGTTTCAAAGTTAGCGATACGGTGATGGTCGATAACTTCCAACACACGGACTTGGTCAATATCTTCAGCACTTTGCTGGCGTTCGTTATGATCGACCAGGATTACGCCATCAGCTTCCCCTGAAACTTTTTCCACAAGACGGGGAGCATCGAATTTGAATTGGTCCAATGCATATTGAGTTTCACCATTCACTTCACCCAGACGAACTGGTTCAGCGTTGATACCTAACTGCTTTTTCAGATCTGCATAAGCGATTGCTGAACAGATTGTGTCTGTATCCGGGTTTTTATGTCCAAAAACTAATACTTTTTCCAAGATTTTATCCCCTTTTTCATAAATATTTTTCCGCGAATCCCCTCACCGCAATAAGGGAGAGCCACCTTTACTAGACACTTTATTTTAACACAAAATCCCGTAAAATCAGCGCTTGATTTATCCATTCCCCCATAAAATCTTTCATTCCCCTACCCTCTACCATCACTTTGTCAATAGATAAGGGTTGGTTTTTTTCAAATATATTAGTTGAATTATCATCGTATATGGCTTACGATAATATAAGCAGAAATACTAGATGTTGATTACATAAACAATTCCAATAACTATATATAGAATTTTTATAATCCAAGGTGCCAGTGATGGCTGAAAAGGGAATCCGGTGTAAACCCGGAACTGTCCCCGCAACTGTAAATGTGACGAAATGAGAAAACCACTGTATAGCTCTCTATACGGGAAGGACTCAAAGTAGGATGATCATGAGTCAGGAGACCTGCCTTGAATTTTTCACGTTTCTTATTCTTCGGGGATTGAGATGATGAAACGATAGTATAACGGCTATTTTTTCATGGCTCTTTTATTCTATCGTTTGATCCGCTCAATTCTTTGGGCGGTTTTTTTATTTTAGCGGAAGTTAACAAGGAGGATTATTAATGACTCAAATATATAACTCTACCATAAGTGAAAATGACACAGAAGCGAAATCCATCCAGCTTGAGACGTTATCGAAGGAATTCGAAGGCCGTCTCGATATGGAAAAGTTCAAAAGGCGTTTTACAAAATGGATTGATCGCAAAAGTGACTCAACCGAAGAACAGGCATCAAAAAAACTGATTCAGCTCGCTCTTGAAGGCGTGGATATCGATGCTCCGGATTGGACTTTCGTTGCTGCAGCAGAACTGTTGAATACAATGTATAGGGATGCACAAGCCAATCGAGGTTATGAAGGCAAGAGTTATGGCCCATTCTATGAGCTGATCACAGAACTCTCCCAGCTATCGGAAGGTCAGCGTTATCCCATATATAAACCAGAACTGCTATCTTCATATACAAAAGCGGAAATTGAGGAATTGGGATCGGTGATCGACCCGGAAAAAGATAAATTATTCTCTTACATAGGCATCTACTTATTGAATGACCGCTATCTGGCCCGCCCAAAAAAGGACAAGGTCTTCGAACTGCCGCAAGAACGTTTCATGATCATCGCGATGGAAATCATGCGAATGGAAAAAACGGAGCACCGCCTGCAACTGATAAAAGAAGCATACTGGGCCATGTCCAACCTTTATATGACCGTTGCGACTCCTACACTCTCCAATGCAGGTAAAACACATGGACAGTTAAGCTCCTGCTTTATCGACGCAATTGAAGATTCCATTGACGGAATTTACCTATCAAACTACGATGCGGCAAAAGTATCTAAATTCGGCGGCGGTGTCGGTCTTTACGTCGGTAAGGTTCGCTCGCTTGGTTCCGATATCCGCGGTTTCTCTGGAAACAGTTCCGGCACTACGCCCTGGATTCGACTATTCAACCAGACAGCTGTAAGTGTCGATCAATTGGGTCAGCGTAAAGGTGCCATCGCGATTTACTTGGATGCCTGGCATAAAGATATCATGAGCTTCCTCGATTTGAAGACTCAAAACGGGGATGACAGATTAAAAGCACATGATATTTTTACAGGTGTATGCATACCGGATTTATTCATGGAGGCTGTACGCGACAGAAAAGAATGGTATCTTTTCGATCCGCATACCGTTAAGCAAACCCTAGGATTTTCACTTGAAGATCTTTATGACGAAAAGAAAGGCGAAGGAAGCTTCAGGAATCATTATGCACTTGCTGTCGAGGCCGCAGAAAATGGCACGCTTCCAAACTATAGCTTTGAAAAAATCAATGCGATGGACATCATGAAAAGCATCATGATTTCTCAATTAGAAGAAGGCGTACCGTATATGTTCTACCGCGATGAAGTGAATCGGAAGAATCCGAATAAACATAAAGGTATGATTTATTGTTCTAACCTTTGCACGGAGATTGCCCAAAACCTAAGCCCTTCGACGATCACGGATGAATATGAAACAGAAGATGGAGATGTTGTTGTGGTTCGTAAAAGCGGCGATTTCGTTGTCTGCAACCTTTCATCCATTAACTTGCCACGAGCGGTGGGCAGCGATGTTCTGGAAAGATTGATTCCCATTCAGATCCGTATGCTGGACAATGTCATTGATGTGAATAATCTTCCTGTCAAACAAGCATCCATCTCGAACAAACGGTACCGGGCAATTGGTTTAGGAACGTTTGGATGGCATCATTTACTTGCCACACAGAATATTTATTGGGAATCCGATGAGGCTGTTCACTATGCAGATGCTTTATACGAAAAGATCGCTTACTTAACTATCAAGGCATCCAACGAATTGGCCAAGGAAAAAGGATCTTACCCATATTTTGAAGGTTCTGATTGGCATACAGGGGACTATTTCGAACTGCGTGACTATACAGATCAAAAATGGCTGGATTTAAAAGCAGACGTGCAGGAGCACGGGACCCGTAATGGCTACTTAATGGCGATTGCCCCCAATTCATCGACAGCCAAAATCGGTAATTCCACGGATGGAATCGATCCTTTGTATGAAATTGAATTTTACGAAGAAAAGAAAAACTTCAAATTCAAGGTGACCGCACCAGGCTTGACGCCAAATACGTATGAATATTATAAAAAGACGCGCTTCAATTTGGATCAACTGGAAAGCATCAGGCAAAATGCAGCCCGCCAACGCCATATTGACCAAGCAATCAGCTTTAATCTGTATGTACACAATACAATCAAAGCGAAGGTCCTGTTGGATATCCATTTAACAGCATGGGAAAGCGGGTTGAAATCAACGTATTATGTTCGTTCGACGTCTTCCGAATATGACAATGCCTGCGAAAGCTGTTCAAGTTAACGTCAATCATGGCCCAGTAATCTATTCTTAAAGGAGTTTTCACGAATGAACAATCTTATAAAAAAAATTCGGATGCTTGAACCGACGCATCCAACCAAGGCAACCGGTGTTTTCAAAGGAGAAGCTTCAGGCTTCCTCCTTTGGAACGATATTCAGTATGAAAAATTCTATGATACCTATACACAGCTCATCAATAACTTTTGGAAGCCTTCGAGCGTGAACATGATTCAGGATAAAAAGCAATGGGGCGAATTGGATGAAGATATCCAGGAAGCTTTTCTCGATATCCTTACGATGATTGCTGGAATGGACAGTCTTCAAACGCCCACTTTAGTAGAGATCCTTCGGTACATCAAAGATCCGGCGGCAAAAGCTATCCTGGCCAACATGGCCCAGCAGGAATCGATCCATAATGAGTCTTATTCCTATATCCTTGCTTCCTTGATTCCGGTAGGCAAGCAAAAACAGCTTTTCGACCGCATTAAAGAACATCCTGAAGTGATTAAGCGTAACCAACCGATCGTTGATGCTTATCAAACGTTCGTGGACGATCCCAGCCCTCAGCATTTATTCGAGGCACTGATCCATTCAACGAACCTTGAAGGGATCTATTTCTATCTGGCTTTCGCCTTTTATTATAATTTAGGACGCCAAAATCTAATGACCGGTTCCGCTACGATGATATCCTATATTCATCGCGATGAAATGGTCCATTTCGATTTCATTGGCATGCTCGTTCAAATCTTGATGTATGAATATCCTGAGTTAAATAATGAAGAAAACACGAAGTTCATCTATACAACGATTGAAAAGGCAGTCGAACTCGAAAAGGAATGGTCTGAATATATGCTCGAAGATATCCAAACGAAAGCCGATCTCGATTTGGAAGAATTCAATGAGTACATTGAATATATCGCCAACAAACGATTACGGATGCTAGGCCTTGAAAATTTGTATAAAGAGTATGGCGAGAACCCGATGCCATGGATCAAAACGTTCGATGATGAATCCATCGGCCTTACCAAAACCGATTTCTTCGAACAGAAGTCAAGGACTTACAGTCAAGTAAATGCCAGCAATGGGTTCGATGAGCTGTAAAATCGCCATTGTCTATCATTCTGCCGGCGGCAATACAAAAGCGCTTGCCGAAGCCCTCGCTGCCCTTTTACCTGAGGCTTTCCTATATCGAATGAATGAATTCGATTTACGTACATTGCCGGATTACGATGCATTGATCGTCGGCACCTATACATGGGGCAATGGGGAGCTTCCCGCTAAATCAGCTGCCTTTTATAAAGAACTGGAACAGTTGCCTATTGCTCGCCTGAAAACGGGAGTCTTCGGCACTGGCGAAACCAACTATAATCATTTTTGTGGGGCGGTCGATCATTTCCGGGACATGCTATTTGCCAAGAGCCAGTTATTGGTGACATTGAAGATAGAACAGATGTATCAAGAATCAGACCTGCACAGACTTCAAAAGTTCGCCTCGCTATTCCAGAACTGACTGAAAGGGGATATGCGTTTTCGCATATCCCCTTTCAGTGTTTTTTTAAAACTCGGCTCCCTCAATCATAGCAACGGTAAGCATGAAGTATAATGGAGAAAAAAGGAGATGTTATCCAATGACTGAGAATGTAACCCAGTTCCTGCCTATCCTTTTTATGCTAGTGCTTGTAGCTTTCGTTATATTCATCGTCTTTTTCCTGTCAGGGCATTTTAATCGTACTAAACGGATCGAAGAAAAATTGGACAAAGCATTAAAGGAAATCGCCGAAAAAAAGGAAAAATAAAAAGACTCCAAAATCGGAGTCTTTTTTTTATATGCGTTCAATTATTTTTGAACGTTAGCAGCTTGTGGTCCACGAGCACCTTGCTCGATTTCGAAAGAAACTTCTTGGCCTTCTTCAAGCGTTTTGAAGCCTTCACCTTGGATAGCTGAGAAATGTACGAATACATCGTCTTGGCCTTCAACTTCGATGAAACCGAAACCTTTTTCTGCGTTAAACCATTTTACTTTACCTTGTACCATGATAGTTCCTCCTGTGTTTGGAAAAATCCATTTTATTACTATTTTTGGTTCTGGATAATGTTTCAAGAGGAATCCTATTACAGTAAATCCTTCTATCAAACTTTTCCGAACAAAAATAATTACTCATATTATATCATGGAAAATCCTAAAAAAACAAGATTATCGCCGTAAATCAACCGACAAATTATCCTAAAATTCTACATTTTCCTCTTCTTGCTTTGTCGGAAGCCTTCGTCCAATAAGTAGCGCTCCGCCTCAACCGGACTTTCGAAACATTCCTCAAGATTCGACCCTGAATAAACATTCCAAAGCAGGTCTTCCTTTTGAAGTGTAAGCTCTTGCTTTTCAGGGCCAATCCATGCCCCTTCCAACCTAGCGAACTCGTTTTCCTCTTCTTCGATTTCAGCCGGAGGTTCAGATAGGTAATCCACACTTCTTTGGATCAATTCTTTTAATTCCGCTTCATTATAGTCACGTATATTGATAAACCCTTTACGGTCAGTGTCTTTTTTTCTCATATGCCCTGCGTAAACGAACCCATTTCCATTGGGATGCAAGTGCTGAACGACGATCTTTTTCTCCTGGACGCTATCTGGATAATGGAAGTTCACACGTCCCAATGAAACGTCTTTTCGCTGTAATTCCGGAAAAGTTTCAATGATGCTCAATTTTTCTTCAAATGTTAACAAATTTCTTCCTCATTTCATTAGATCATATTGTTTGTCGATTATAACACAGACTGATTAGAAACAATAATCCCCCTCTTCCATTATAATGTAATGAAAAAGGAGTGATGGGATTTGATCATAAGAATTCGGGACCTGGAAACAGACTATGGCCAGCAGCTATTTAAAGTGCAGAAAGAAGCCTATAAGGTGGAAGCGGAAATGATCGGTTTTGCCGATATACCTCCTCTAATGGAAACATATGAACAATTCATACATTGCCATGAAACGTTTTTATGCTATTTAAAGGGTGATGCCTTAGCTGGTGCCATATCTTATACAAAAGAGAATGGCCAAATTCTGATTTGCCGAATGATCGTCCATCCTGATTATTTTCGGCAGGGTATTGCGGACGCATTGTTGCATGCTCTTCAATTACACGTCGACTGGGAAAAGATATCCGTTTCGACCGGTAAAATGAACCTGCCCGCACGAAACCTTTACGAAAAAAACGGATTCACCCATAAAGAGGACGTAGAAGCCGCACCTCGCTTATCCATAAGCATTTACGAAAAACAGCATTCATTTTATGTATGTCACGATAAAAAGCATAATGAATGAAATGACAATGATTACGGCAACCCATAGCCAGGCCAATGTCATATTCCCGGAGTCCATGGCGATATAAATCGCGGTCGGTATGGTTTGTGTCTGTCCGGGAATGTTTCCGGCAAACATGAGTGTGGCCCCGAATTCCCCCAATGCACGCGCAGAACTTAAGATGGCACCTGTGACGATTGATTTGACCGCCAATGGGAGGGTTACAAACAGGAATAACCTCCACTCGCCGGCCCCGTCAACCCTTGCTGCATTTTCAATTTCTTCATCTATACCTTCAAAGCCCGTTTTAGCGGATTGGTACATTAGCGGAAAAGCTACCACTGTAGATGCAATGACCGCAGCCCACCAGGTGAACATCAAGGGCTGGTCAAAAACCCTTTCAATGAATTGTCCCGGCAGTCCATTCTTGCCAAAAATCACGATCAATAAAAAACCAACGACGGACGGCGGCAAAACAAGCGGCAATAAAAACGCTGTTTCCAACAGGACTCTTCCCCTGAATTGCTTTTTAGCCATCATTCGCGCCAGGAAAATTCCTAAAATGAAAACAAGGATACCCGCTAGTCCCGCTACTTGTATCGATAGCCTGACTGGTGACCAAAAATCCCCTGTCATGATACTTCTCTCACACCACTATTAAATATCGGCATATGCAGGTCCTTATTCGGTTTCATTACCCAAACCGTTTCTTTTTCATTAAAGGCAGATTTCATTTCATTTTCTCCCTTTCCTTTTAAAATAACATTTAAGTTTATTTTTCTTGACATCTTGCTGACACAAAGAAACGTTAAAGTAAGAGTATCACAAATATAAAAATAATTTCATTCCAATAAACTTGAAAACTTTGAAGGAGTCGATTTTAATGGTAACAATTTATACTACTCCAAGCAGTTTAGCCTGTCGTAAAGCAAAAGCTTGGCTTAAGAAGAACGAAATTTCCTTTAATGAACGTAACCTATATTCCCAACCTCTTTCTATAGAAGAAATAAAAGAGATTTTACGTAAAACGGAAGGCGGGACAGATGAAATCATCTCAACCCGTTCCAAAAAATTCAAAAGCCTGAATATCGATATAAATAATACACCGCTTAATGATCTTTGCAAGCTTATTCAAGATAACCCGGATTTACTTCGCCGGCCAATCATTTTCGATCATAAGAACTTGCATGCAGGATATAATGAAGAGGAAATGGGACGCTTCCTTCCAAGGAAGGTCCGTCATGTACAATTATGGCGGGCAATCAGCCAATTAGCTTAATTAGTTAGCATTCTGCATAATAAGAGGGTTGTCCATTACAAGGACAACCCTCAGACTGTAGACAAACTCGATGAAAATCGAGTTTGTCTATTTTTATG
>NZ_JVPL01000019.1:0-1318 GCF_001054655.1 Bacillus sp. 220_BSPC | reverse complement strand
AATACCTGTGTGATTTTCTAGCTTATGGCTAGAATCTGTTTCTTTTTCATGGATAACAGGGGCGGCTTTCTCTAAATCAAGCTGTTAATTTATGTTTAAAATCTTTCAATGTATGCTAGTGTAATGTCTAATTGGGAGGTGACTTATGGAGAAAGAAGAAAGTTCCCTTTACGTTAAATTAACGTTAGGATTATTGGCTGGGGTTTATTTTGAAATAAATAAGAACATTGAAAAAGGAATCATGTCTGATACTATGTATCATGAAATTGGATTAATGGAACAAACAACATTAAGAAGGGGATCTGCTTGAATACCTACAGGATAACGGATTACGTATTTGAAGCAGAGAAACTAAGAGGGACAACCATGCAACACTAAATCGAAACATAAGAAGTCCAATGATCATAAGGGATTCGAAATTTGTTTTCTAGTAATCATTGGAAATGTAAGCGCTTTCTGTTATAATGAAAATGGGTTGGATGGCATGTGTGGCTGTCATAGTATCTGGCGTAGGTGGGGCCGATACCGGGAGAGGACTTAGAGAACATATCCTTTTTTAGCTGAATAAAATAATACATAAACAATAAAAGTGAAAAACGATAGACCCTTTGGCTCCCAAAGGGTCTATTTTGGTGTAACTGCGAACAATATCGCAAAGTTTCGTCGGGAATACCAATAAAAAAGAAAAATTAAAGAGAAGGTTTCCTTCTCTTTTTTTATAACAATTAATAAAATAGGGGAACATGAAAGGGACATTGATGGTTTTTCATGTACCCACAAAAACACTAGACTTTGCCTAATCCAGCAACGTAGTTGGGGACAGTTTTTCCTTATGCTCTTTTCTCACTCTATTGCCTTTAAATCCAAGTTTCGTGTCTTACCAAAAAGGAGAGTTAAACAATGGATCTTTTTTTAAGAAACCTAGACCCAATAGCAGTAAAGGACTTTGATTAAATAGCAAAGAAAAAAATCCATTTCAAGACAAGAACTATTAAAATTCTATTATAAGGTTGCATATGAACCAAAGAGTGCTTTAGCTGAAGGTCGGAGCTGTCTTAAGGCAGCTTTTTCTTCTTTAATTAAGAGATGTTATTGTTTAATGAAAAATCTACTAATCTAGTATAATAGTTCATCTTTTGTCTATACTGTCTATTAATATGGTATAGATTGGAGAGAAACAGGTATGATCTTAACTGATGTGTGGGGTTTATATAAGGCAGATAAGCAAACCCAAGGATATTCTCAACAAACATTAAAAGCCTATTATGTCCAATTTAACTTGTTGGTGAATAGTTTTGGAAATATATCCATTCAAGAA
>NZ_JVPL01000018.1:0-9953 GCF_001054655.1 Bacillus sp. 220_BSPC | reverse complement strand
TCTTCTCAGGTAGAGGGGCAAGGTACCACTACAAAAGAAACCGGGTCCTTCACTCAACCCTCTTCACTTAAAAAGCAAAAGCGTACCTGATAAAAGAGAATCCTAAATCAACCATGAAAACGCTTGGTTTATCCGCCAAGCGTTTTCCGCTGCATGATTCTTTTTTGCTTTACTTTAAAATCAGGGACTTCTCTTACATATTTTGCTTTCTGATTTCCTCTTGGATCTTTAGATCATTCAATTGATCTCCATCAATTTTTTTTGAATCCATTTTTCCTTTATCGGCTCCATCTGGGTTTAAATCACTTGCCCTTAAATTATTATTGCGAGCTGCTTGCTCGTTCCATTTGGTCATCATGATCTCCTCCTCAGTCCTTTATCCTTCCCAAACCTAAGAATATTCATGAATACACCCCATCATTTATTGCAAAGATAAAAATGGAGGTGGTTATATTGGAACCAAACAAACCCGGCAATAAGAATGTACCGGATTTTAAAGAGTTGAACGATCGTATCATAAGAGAAGCATCAGAGAGTCCCCGTTTAGTGATTAAAACCAATTTGGATGCAAAGAATGTAAATGATGAGAACCCTTATTCAGATCGCATTAACAGTGAAGGATTTTCTGATTTTTTCGAGGAATAAAACAAAACCGGCTTAATAAGCCGGTTAATCTTAAAAATATTTTTTCTTCCAAAAAATGAATGCAGTCGTCCCCGCCAAAGTGATGGCAATTAATAATGTAAAAATGAAAGCAAACCGATTATGTTCAAATGGCAGTTCCACATTCATTCCGTAAAAACTTGCCACCATCGTCGGGAGCGTTAATATAATGGTCACTGATGTTAGAAACTTCATGGCATTATTGACATTATTGGAAATGATCGAAGCGAATGCATCCATCATACCGCTAAGAATGGATAGATACACTTCTGCCATTTCGATAGCCTGAGCATTTTCGATGATTACATCCTCAAGCAATTCTTTATCTTCTTCGTACATTTTCAAATAATTAAAACGAAGGATCTTATCAAGGACTACACGATTGGATTTCAATGATGTCGTAAAATAAACCAGGCTTTTTTCCAAAGCAAGGAAAGTGTATAATTCTTTATTTTTCATTGACTGATGTAATTCACGTTCGGCTTCATTAGTCATCTTGTTAATCTGTTTCAGGTAACGTAAATAATAGGATGAAATCTCGAATAATATTTGTAAAGCAAACCTCGTTTTCTTATTGGTGAAAAAACCTTTGATCTTATTGTTTTTGAAATTCGCCAATATCGGTGTTTCTTTCAGAGATACCGTAATGAAACAGTCTTTGGTAAAGATCATGCCTATGGGAATCGTTTCAAAAATCGGTAAGTCGGCTTCATCCCTGGTCAAATATGGGAAGTCGACAATAATTAAAACATTATCATCCTCTTTTTCGATACGAGGCCTTTCCTCATCATCCAGTGGATCCTTCATGAAATTGATCGGTAACTTCAAAGTCGAGCATATATAATCTATTTCAGCTTCTGTGGGCGCGACAATGTTCACCCAGGAACCTTTTGTCATTTCCTCGATATTGTTCAGGTGACGGTTATCATCCGTCTTGTAGATTTCAATCATTTTTTGACCTCCTCTTCTATAGAGAAAGCCTTATTTACCTTCTTCGAGCAGATACTCAGGGAGAATAACAGTCTCGACTTCTAGCATCATATTGGCTTCCTCTTGCTTTCTGGGTTCAGGATCATAAGAACTGCTGCTCACTCGTATCCACTTCCTTTCGATTCTTTTATCTTAATCCTTATTCATTTAAAGCACAATAAATAATTTATTACCTTGAATCCTTGTTCAGGATTCGTAATTATCTGACTTTTATCAATTGATAAATAAAATACCACTTCAAAAAAACGCTTGGGTAGCCACAAGCGACAGTTAGTAGATGGTTACAATTTTCAGAAGTTGGTTTCCACTCCAGGCACTCGCTTTCCGCGGGCGATCCGGGAGCCTCCTTGGCGCAGCCTGCGGGGTCTCCCTTTGACGCGCTTTTCCCGCAGGAGTCTCGTTCCTTACGTTCCAATCAACTTTGTTTTAAAATCATGGGTCGGAATGGTCTCATCCTGAACCATGATTTTAAAGAATAGCTGGTTATCCTTCATGTTTTTTTACTTTTTATATATAGGTAACCCTCATTCAGATTGAAGAAATTTGCGACACTCCTGCCGAATTACTGGGTAGCCAAGACACCACATGCGCTTGCTTTGATACGGTTTGGCAGACAGTCGGCGGAAAAGGAGCAGATTTCTGAAATCAAAACAACCTTTTAATTAAAAAAACTGCAGACAAACTGAACAAGTTTGTCTGCAGTCTGACGCTTGGGTACTCCCAGGCGATTCTGATTACTTTATCCATGCTTTGCATTATTATAATAGTGAACACCGTACATGGCGCCTTCATCCACCATTTTATTGTCATCATGATCATATGGATCAGGGTGACCTGCCTTTTCAATTACAGGATCAAGCTCTGAAGACGTCCTATTCCAAAAGCCTACCGTTTTTGCTTTTGCATTGGACCACATGTCCTTCACTTTTCCTCTGTTCGTTTTATTCGATAAAAATGAGACTCCGGCAACTCCGACTCCTAGTAATACCACGTTTCTTCCTAATGCCATCATTACCTTCCCCCTTATTTTTTTTGGCTTGCTATATATATACCCGCCGCCAGTTCATGTAAACCTTTATTTATATGGAGGAATTTGATAAAAGAAATTAGGTTTCATTATTTCATTGTTATATGGCTGATGAAAAACATGAGTTGTGGCTGGTGACACCGGTGGAATTAACCAGGTCCAATCCCCCGTTACTTTCCGGTCATAAGAGGCTTCTTTTTCTTCGAATTTCTTGAATTGCTTAGCTGCTGTATGGTGATCAACAATGCTGACTCCGTGTTTTTTATACGAATGAAGGACTGCTTCATTCAGTTCGATAAGGGCTCGATCTTTCCATAAACTCGAATCACGTTTAACATCCAGGCCCATTCTCTCACCGATTGCCGGCAGCATATTGTAGCGTTCTTCATCAGCAAGATTCCTCGCACCGATTTCCGTTCCCATGTACCACCCATTAAATGGTGCAGCTGAATAAGTAATACCGCCAATTTCCAGCCTCATACCAGATATGATTGGAACTGCATACCATTTTAGTTGAAGATCTTCGAACCATGTCAGTTCAGGGTGGGTGATTTGAACCTCTTTAACGAGGCTTTCAGGTATATCATGAAAACTAGGGGTTTTTCCGTCCACTTGGACTACAAGGGGTAAAATATCGAAAGGTCCGAATTTCCCTTCCCACCCTAATGCCATACATCGCTTTGTGAATTCGATTGAACTTGAATCGCCGATTACACCATGTTCCGTCTCATATCCTGCATAACGAATAAGCTGATGATTCCAAATATCCACTTTTCTATCATGATCTTTCTGTTTGAAAATTGTAATCACAGGTCTGATATTCCCATTATTCGTAGCATATTCGATATGTTCGAAGAGGGCCGATACCATTTGTTCTTCGCTTTGAATCATCCTTTTATCAATCACCCTTAGTGATTCCCAAAAAAAGCGCCCAATGCAACGATTGCTATTCCGCCAAGCTAATTTAGCACCATAAACCAATTCTTCATATGTATGTTCATATCTGCCTGTTTCATTTATTTCCTTTTTAATTTGTTCGATCCTGCCATTTATGTCCTCTTCCGTTTTCAATAATTCCGGATAACTTGTCCTGATAAAGGATACGGCCTCTTGCAGTAACTCACTCATCTTTCCCACGGATCCTTCCATTTGCAAAACTTTGACTTCCATATTAAAATAACATATTTTTCATGATATCTCTAAACAACACATTTTTTAAAAGCGCGCTTTTTTTTAAATGTGGCAAATCCGAGGCGGAAACCTTTTCATGATACTTAAAGTAAGCTCGTGAATTTCTTATACCATAACATCTCTAGTAACTAAATAATTTTCGGTAAAGTTGTTACATATGAGGTAAATGCATTATAATATATTAATAATGAGGTGATATGATGAATAATACGACACTTTGTCCACGATTTGAAAAAGGAATGCAAATCTTGAGTAAACGCTGGACTGGATTGATTGTCAATCAATTACTTAATGGCCCTCAACGGTTTTGTAATATTGAATCTGCATTCCCGATAAGCGGCAGGATTCTTTCTGAACGTTTAAAGGACTTGGAAATTGAAGGTATTGTTAAAAGGGACGTATATCCAGAGACACCGGTCAGGATTGAATATTCTTTAACTGAAAAAGGCAAGGCCCTTGCACCGGTTATGAACGAAATTCAAAATTGGGCACAAGAATGGCTCGAACCAATACAAAATCAATGATATAGGCTAAAGATAAGGGAGGAAGATCTGCCAGCAGCGGACTTCCTCCTTTTTTTTGTTTAAGCTCCAGCGACTAGTGGTATATTTTTTACAGATAGAATAACACTAGGTTTATTCCAAATTTATGGGCGGTGAATTCATGAAACAAGCAGATTGCATTATTATTGGTGGAGGTATAGCCGGGATTCAGGCAGCCATCCAGCTAGGAAGATATAAACATGATATTATCGTCATTGATTCTGCTCAAGGCCGCTCCTCCATTGCCAAGGCATACCATAACATTCTTGGGTGGCCAGACGGGGTAAGCGGCAAACAATTAAGGACGCTTGGCAGGCAGCACGCTGAAAAATTCGGTGTCGAATTCACGGATGATACAGTGACATCTCTAGAAAAAAAGCAGGACATATTTTTTATCCAAACTAAAAATGACAGGGAATATCAAGCAAAAATGATTTTTCTGGGTACTGGCATTACCGATAACATTCCTCCAATCAAAAACATCTATTCAACTCTTGGGACATCCACATATATATGCCCTGACTGTGATGGGTATGAGATCATGGATAAGCAAACCGTTGTTCTTGGTGGCGGAAATACGGGTGCAGGCATGGCGCTTACTCTATTATATTGGTCAAAAGATATCATTTACGTAAACCATTTGAAATCTAAAATTGATGATGAGTATAGAGATAAGTTAACGGCAAATCACATTCCCGTAATTGAAGAGGAAGTTTGTGAGGTTCATGTCGATGCCAATCAGGAGTTAACGGGCATAGAATTAGTATCTGGTAAAATTATCAGAGCTGAAAAGGCATTTACGGCGTTTAAAGGGAACAAACTTAATAATGACCTAGCCTTACAATTAGGTGTGCAAATCAATGAAAACAATCATGTCGTGGTTCATCCCCGGACTAAAGAAACGAATATTAAAGGAGTCTGGGCAGGCGGCGACCTCGTTGCCCATTCCGAACAAGTCACCATTTCCATGGGAGATGGCACCCAGTCAGCGATATGGATTCATAAGAGGCTTTTAGGCCATCCACTTCCTTATGATTGACAGTTTACTGAATTAAAAGGCGCCCTGTTCACCAGGCCGCCTTTTACATTGGTATTTAAAAGCTTTTCCAGGTCAGTCATTCAATACACATCTACATTCGATTCCTTCCCTTAAAAACCTTAACCAAAATGAGAATGACCGCGATGATAAGCAAGATATGTATAAAGCCTGCAGCCACTTTAAAGACTAAACCAAGAACCCATAATAATATTATTACACCAATAATCGTCCAAAACATGATAATCCCCCTTTCTTCCCTTTTAAAGGACTTTTTATTAATAAGAAGTTTCAACAAAATTTTCAACTTACATTTAAAATACCCAGATCTTTCTCTAACAAACCTTCCCCTTATTTTTTACATAAAACTGTAAATGCTGTAAATGATAATAAAGAAATAAGGAATCTTCCATATTGATAATCATTCACCATTAGGAAGAGACTTTCAGGTTTTTAAAGGTTCTACAGTTCTTCAATTAGACAGAAAAAATCATTAAAAAGAAGGAGTCTTTCATTCATGAAAAAGTTTTTCGTCATCTGTTTAACAGCTTGTTCCCTATTCTTAGTCAACCTTAATCATCCGGCTGCACAGGAAAATAAAGCAAAGACTGAAAGTGTACAATTCACTGATGCTCAAAAATCGGAAATCGCTAAGATCCAAAAACAAATACTCGCTGACAAAAAGATATTGATCGAAAAATATGTTGAGTATGGCGCGCTTTCGAAAGAAGAAGCCGATAAAATGGTTTCACATTTTGAAAAACATTATAAAATGATGGAAGAACATAATTTCCAAATACCGCCGCACCGTCCGCATACAGGACATATGCATAAGTAATGTAAGTTTTTTCCGATATATCCAGATAATCCGACCTGATAAAAAGGCCGGATTATTTTCATTTCTTTCATCCTTGATAAATAAACATGACGCGTTTACCATTTACTAAAGGATTTTATTTCTCTTTAGCGAAATACATAACTATGAGAAATGAAAGGGTGAAAAGGATGAACAAAATAGGTATAACAGCAAGAGACTTATTTCACTTGAAATCAGTAACCGATCCAAAGCTATCACCGGATGGCAGCATGGCGGTTTATGTCCAAACCAGAATAGATGAAAAAACGGAAAAATACATTTCCAATCTGTTTATGTTCAGCCTGATTACGAATGAAACAAAGCAATGGACGTTTGGGGATAATCGTGATACATCACCAGCCTGGTCCCCCGACGGCAAGCATATCGCCTTTATATCAGATAGATCAGGAAAAAAACAAGTCCACATTATCGGGAGCATTGGCGGGGAAGCTCGCCAGCTCACCCATTTCGTTAACGGCGCATCAAAGCCTATTTGGTCCCCTTGTTCCACCAAGTTACTGCTTTCTACCGGGTTAAAGGAAGGCGAAAACCTTAATACGGTCAAGGAAAATGATCTATCCAAAGAAGTTAATAGGTATGACCGGATCAAGTATAAATGGGATGGGAGAGGCTATTTTGATCAGTTGTATCAGCAGCTTGTAATAGCGGACATTTTTAAGGGAGAATTCACATTGCTGACGGAAAACAATATTGATCATCTTCCGAATGCGTGGTCTCCAGACGGAAAGCATATTGCATTCATAAGTGGGGATGCAGAAAGAAGTGATGATGAACTTTTTTCAGATATTTTCATCATGGATCTTGATACAAAATCTTTAGAGAAAATTACGGATAGTACAGGTTTCTTTAGAGATCCTAAATGGTCTCCAAATGGCGAATATCTATCTTTCATTGGCCATAATAAAGAATTTGCGGGTGCCACCTTTTCAAATATTTGGTTATATTCCATCATGGACCAAACGACTCAGTGTTTGACCGACGGATGGGACGTGCAAATTGGAGATTCCGCAATAGGGGATTTCCAAATCGGAGCCGTCGACCCAGGTATTTTGTGGACAAACGATAGTCAAGGTTTTTACTTTTTAATAAGTGATTATGGAAATACCGGAGTATATTATGGTTCCATTGAAGGAGCTATGTATCCATCAATCCTTGACCCGCAGCATATATACGGCCTGACTATAGATCCCGAAAGCCACCGTGCTGTCGTGGCCATCAGTACACCTGTTCATCCTGGCGACCTCTTTGCTTATAACCTTACCAATGGTGATAAGGAACAAATCAGTTTTGTTAATGAGGATTTTTTGAAGGATAAACATTTGTCCATGGCTGAACCCATTACTTTTCCATCAGTCGATGGGCTTACCATTCACGGCTGGATCATGAGACCGAACGGTTTTAATGGTAGTCAAAAATATCCGCTCATTTTAGAAATCCACGGCGGACCGCATATGATGTATGCTAATACCTATGTTCATGAATTCCAGACCTTGGCTAATGAAGGGTATACTGTATTGTTCACTAACCCGCGCGGGAGTGTAGGATATGGCCAAGACTTCGTAAACGCCTGCCGTGGCGACTATGGAGGCATGGACTATAAGGACTTAATGGCTGGAGTCGATCACGTTCTAGCTACGTATGATTTTATAGACGATGAAGATTTAGGGGTATCCGGAGGAAGTTATGGAGGATTCATGGTAAATTGGATCATCGGACATACCAACCGCTTCAAGGCGGCTGTGTCTCAGCGTTGTATCAGTAACTGGCTAAGTTTTTATGGGGTCAGCGACATTGGCTATTATTTTACAGAGTGGGAAGTTGGCGGCGATATCATTAACTCTGCTGAAAAACTATGGCAGCACTCTCCATTAAAATATGTTTCCAATGTGGATACGCCTTTACTTTTACTTCACGGAGAAAAGGACTTCCGCTGTCCCATTGAACAGAGCGAGCAATTTTTTGTCGCTTTAAAACGGCAAAATAAAGAAGCCGTACTTGTTTCATTCCCAAATGAAACTCATGAGGTATCGCGAAGCGGATCTCCAAAAATGCGCCTGCAACATGTTGAGGAAATCAAGGGTTGGTTCAATAAGTATCTTTAAAAACCAAAACTCTGTTAGCAATAGCTAACAGAGTTTTGGTTTTTAGTGCTGAATTTGATCTCTGTCTTCGGAAATTGAACTTAAAGCATCTCCCGCCATTGAATTTGTCTGTTGGTGTACAGCAAGATCACCTAATGCAACGACACCGACCAGCTTTTCATTTTCAATGATAGGGAGCCTTCTGATTTGTTCGGTAGCCATTAACTCCTCAGCTTCCTCCACTGACATATCAGGCGTACCTGTTACAAGATTGGTGGAAATGACATCGGTAATTCTAGTCGAGTTCGGCTTTTTCTCGGCAACACAGCGAATGACGATATCCCTGTCTGTAATGACACCGATTAGATGGTTATTCTCCAATACAGGAATGACACCAACATCATCATTCTTCATTTTGACTGCTGCTTCATATATATTATCTTCCGCAGTGCAACAGTCAACGTCTGTTGTCATGATATCTCTTAAATTAGTCACGGAAATCCCTCCATTTTTCATAAGTTGCTTGTTTATTTTTGACTTCTGCAGAGAAATTATTCATTAAACACGGTCACCCTTCATTCCACATATTTCCCATGATCCGGTTTAGCTAATGAATCGAATTCCTTTGCAAGCTTCGCTAAACCCATTTCCAGTTCTTTCCCTTCAACAGGATACCCGTGCCCCGTTATGGCAACAGCGGGCTTCAGACTTTCCAATAGACGTACCGATTCTTTGGCAGCCTCCCAATCGGTTGTTAAATACCGCGGCGGTCCTGCTATTTCTTTCTCCTGAGTGATAACCTTGTATAGGGAATCTTGCCTGACATTCACAAAAGCATCTCCAACAATCAAACTTCGGTCACTTTCACGGAAAAGTGAAATATGTCCTTCCGAATGGCCTGGGGTGTGTACCCATTTCCAATCACGAAGCCCGGGAACACTATGATCATCAGGCAATGGCTGGACTTTTTCATCAAGGTTGATTCCCTCATTCGGAAATATCGATGAAATTTTGGCGACCATCCCCCCTTCAACAGTTGGATCCGGTTCGGGATAATTTTCCTGTCCCGTTAAATAAGGCATTTCTTTAATGTGGGCATAAACAGGAGCCTCCCAATACTCCATTAACTCAATCAGTGCACCAACGTGATCGAAATGTCCATGTGTCAAAATAATTGCAGCAGGTGGTTTTTTCGGTCCGTATATTTCTTTTGCAGTATTCTTTATTGCCTCTGCTGAACGCGGCATCCCTGCATCAATCAATACCCATTTATCATCTTTTGGTGACCCTACAAAAATTACATTAACGATTTGGACGGACAGACAATATATATCCTCATTTATTATCTGTACATCTCCACTGGAAATTGAAGTCATTGGCATGAATTTTTCATTCAAATGATTATCATCCATTTATAATCCTCCTATTTTGAACATACTGTTTTTTAAAGGATACCCTGTACGAGAAAATAAAAAACAACCTATATTTATATAGGCTGTTCCAGACTGTAGACAAACTCGATGAAAATCGAGTTTGTCTATTTTTA
>NZ_JVPL01000017.1:0-578 GCF_001054655.1 Bacillus sp. 220_BSPC | reverse complement strand
AGCGATGAAGTTTTTTGCATGTCTTAGTTGGTGCTTATTTATATTAATCCTTTTCCACCATAAAGTCAATACATTTCACAATAAATAATTCCTTTTCTTAAAGTTAGGTGAAAAATGTTTCAAGGTCCGTTTTGCTAGTTGAACAGATCTGAAGGCAACCCGTCCAAAGCCTTAATACATTTTATCTTTTGAGCTGTTTTGGTAACGTCTGTTGTTTTGAACAAAGGAATAGTAGTAGAAGCAACCTTTTCAAGGGGTGATTAAACGGCATATGCTTATACTTTATTTATTATCGGCTGATTAAAAAGAAATCAGTACCTTCAAATAGATACACACCTTATGATGACATCAAAATGGGAATTAAAGATGACGATATAAACCCGATACAGGATACTACAAATGATCACATTCAATATGAAGAGAAATCAAATAACGACAAGACCGTTTAAAGCAGCCAAGATATGCGAAAAAAGATGGCAGTTTTCGTGACCTTATGAAAACAAAAAAAGACCAGCCAGATGGCTGATCTTTCAAATGGCTTGGCGGCGTCCTACTCTCACAGGGGGAAACCCCCAACT
>NZ_JVPL01000016.1:0-29269 GCF_001054655.1 Bacillus sp. 220_BSPC | reverse complement strand
ACTCGTAAGTTTGTGTAATTTACTCGTGAGATTCGGCGATTTACTCGTGAGTTTCGGTTATTTACTCGTGAATTGTGTGCTTTTACTCGCGAATTACAGCATCGTGAGTTTACGTTGGGGTGGCTACTCCAATAAACCCCTTAATTAGTTGATACACTTCTTCAGGTTTCTCCTCTGGAAGAAGGTGCCCGGAATCCTCAATGACAACAAGCTCGGAATTAGGCAGGTCTTCATGGAGCCTTTCGCCGATATTCAATGGCACCACTCGATCATGTCTTCCCCAAATAAGCAGGCATGGTGTATGAATATCACTAAGGTCCTCCTTCAGCAAATCGATTTCCTTATCTCGAAGCATTCTTCCCAATGCCCGGAAAATATCATGCTTCTTTATGAATGGCCCTAGATATCCCTGCCGCATTTCATCGTCAATCATCGCCGGGTCATGGACGACATTTTTCAAGTTCTTTTCGATACCTGATTTTTGAAGATACCGTTTTATCCCGTATGAAAAGAAAGGCAGGTAACTGACCATCTTCATTTTTTCCGAATAGCCGGGCTGATAGCCTGAGCCGGCAAGCAGAATGGCATGGTCGACAAGATCAGGATATGACTTGATGAGCTGCAGGGAAATCTGTCCGCCCATGGAATGGCCGATGATACTGAATTTCCTGATGCCTTTTCCCTCCAGGAACATAACGACGGATTTAGCGATGTTTCGGAATGAATATGTATATCGATAATCTTTTCCGCTTTGCCCGAATGGCGGGAGGTCTATGGAGATCACATTGTATTCCTTGATTAAATGGGGGACTAATTTACGGAAACTGAAGCTCGATGACAAAAATCCGTGAAGCAGGACAAGGGTGGGGAGAGAATCATCGATTCGGTCATATTCAAAATAGATTTCGATATTCCCTACCCGTTCGAGACCTTTGATTGTATGACTTTCCATATAAGCTCCTCCTCCGTTATTGTTCCATGATCAAAACCCATGTTACCCTGAATATTCCAAAAAAGGTCCTATAATACTGTTGCATAACAGTAATTGTAATAATAACGATGAAAAAACACAATTACTATAACAGGTCACCAGCCAATTTTGATATAATAGTGTAAGTTTATCCTGACAGCATAGGACTTATTAAATTATATTGTCATATAGGATTTTTAAAAAGTCTAATAAGGTAATTCGTGAGACTATCTGCCAGCCAAACCATCACAGCAAATTAGTGAATTCCAAAAGGGGGGTTTTCCAATGCACTTGAATGAAGAGGAATTGGAAGTCTTGAGAATCATTGAAAATAACAGCCGGATTGATCTGAAGGATTTGGCTAAAATGACCGATCAATCAGATTCGGACATTGAAATAACATTGAAGAAACTGGAAGATATGCGGGTCATTGTACGTTACTTAACAGTCATTAACTGGGCTAAAGTGGATGAATACCATGGTGTCACAGCGATGATCGATGTAAAGGTCACTCCAAAACGCGGCGTCGGTTTCGATGATGTTGCAAAAAGGATTTACAAATTCAAGGAAGTCGAGTCCGTTTATTTAATGTCTGGGGCTTATGATCTTTCAGTCATTGTCGAAGGGCGTTCGATGAACGAAGTGGCAAGCTTTGTTTCGGAAAAACTTTCGACACTGGATTCCGTCATTTCTACGACGACTCACTTCATAATGAAAAAATACAAGCATGATGGCACCATTTTTGATCAAACTGAAGAAGATAAGCGGATAGTGGTGTCACCATGATTAAAACGAGTTATGTTTCAAAAACGATTGCAGAGCTTAAGCCATCAGGCATCCGCCGCTTTTTCGACTTGGCTGCCAATTTGGAAGGGGTCGTCTCGCTTGGTGTAGGTGAACCGGATTTCGTTACATCTTGGGCGGTAAGGGAAGCGGCGATCAACTCCCTGGAGGAAGGATATACCTCATATACGGCCAATGCCGGATTATTTGAATTAAGGTCGGAAATCAGCCGGTATATGGAGAAGCAGTTCCATGTTTCGTATAGACCGGATGATCAAATCATTGTCACGGTCGGAGCAAGCCAGGCCCTCGATATTGCCCTGAGGACCATCTTGAATCCAGGTGAAGAAGTCATTGTCGTCGAACCTTGTTTCGTCGCCTATGCACCGCTTGTGACCATGGCAGGGGGAATACCGGTCACGGTCCAAACATCCAAGGAAGAAGACTTTAAGCTGACTCCCCAACAACTCGAAGCGGCGATCACGCCTAAAACCAAGGCCGTTTTAATCTGTTCACCGAATAACCCGACGGGAACCCAGCTTGGGCAGGAAGAATTAGTGATGCTTGCTGACATCGTTAAAAAGCATGACTTGCTGGTCATTTCCGATGAAATCTATGCCGAACTTGCTTATGATGAGGAATTCACTTCTTTTGCTGCCGTTGACGGCATGCTTGAGCGGACAATTGTCATCAATGGGTTTTCGAAAGGGTTTGCGATGACTGGATGGCGTCTTGGGTTCGTTTGTGCACCTAAGGAAATTTCCGAAGCGATGCTTAAGCTTCACCAATATGCGATGATGTGCGCGCCGACCGTTGCCCAGCATGCTGCATTGGAGGCTTTAAAGAACGGGATGCAGGATGTGGAAGAAATGCGTCGGAGTTATCGGAGAAGACGAAATTATATCGTGAAATCATTTAACGAAATGGGTCTGGATTGCCATAATCCCGGCGGGGCTTTTTATGCTTTTCCATCAATCGAAAGAACGGGGATGACTTCGATGGAATTTGCTGAAAAACTTTTGACGGAAGAACTTGTTGCGGTTGTACCGGGAGATGTGTTCGGGGAAAGCGGTGAAGGTCATATCCGCTGTTCTTATGCATCCTCCATGGAACAGCTTCAGGAGGCGCTCAGAAGGATGGAACGTTTCATGAAGAACCATTGCCAATAAAAGCAAAAAAATAGGGATCCGGCCATTAGCTGCCGGATCCCTTTCCATAGGGGGAATTAGAAAAAAGAGTTAATCTAATGGATTAACATAGAAAGTGTTAATCATAGTATATCCAGTACCCAGAAAAAAAATACACATACTATGACCCATTTTTTGAATTAAGCTTGTGTATTATATAAAGTATGCATAACTTTCAGAATTTGTTCTTCGCTAAAGTCCTTGGCTGTTCTTAAAAGGAGCTCCGCTTTTTTGGTTCCGATTTCTTCAATCAATTTTTTTATGTCCTCGTCGATACCAGCGGCGTTACCGGTCTGGGCATCCTTCAGGAATTCTGAAGCCGGAATGTCAAGAACGGTGGAAAGCCGTAAAATGGTTTGTGTATCAGGAACCGATTCACCCGATTCATACTTTTCGATTTTCTTCGTGCCGATTCGTAATTTTAAAGCCAGTTCCTGCTGAGTTAGGTTGTGATCTTCTCGGTATTGACGGATATTCTTAGCGATATTTGACATGGTCAGACACTCCTTTTTCAGGAAATATATTTTTATTATGTAATTATTTTACCATATTATTACTTAAGTGAAGGAACGGAATATGTAGGTTTTGTGAAAAAAATGCCGCATCGGGATTAACGAAACGGCACGTTGATTGTTAAATGAGATTAGTTGACTTAAGGAATACGAGTATGATCATGATCGGCACGATGTAGCGAATCAGGAAGTGCCAAAGTTTAAAAAGTGATCGGCCGGGATCAGCGCCAGTTTCGAACTCCTTTTGTACCTCGATCCTTTTCATTTGATATCCGATGAAAAGGGATATGAACAAGGAGCCGACTGGCAGCGCGATATTGCTTGTCAGATAATCAGCGAAATCGAATATGGATAAATTGAAAATCTTCACATCCGAAAGCACCCCAAAGGATAATGCGCTTGGAATTCCAATCAGGAAAACGGTGATACCAGCAATCCAAGAAGCCTTCTTCCGTTTTGCGGAATCCCCCTTGATCATGGCTGCAACGACGATTTCGAGAATGGAGAATGCCGTCGTAAGGGTGGCAAATAATAATAATATGAAGAAAATGAACATGAAGATCCCGCCAAGCGCCATTTCATTGAAGACGGCAGGCAACACGACAAATACCAATCCAGGACCGCTTGAAGGGCTGAAACCCAGTGCGAAAACAGCCGGGAAAATGACCAAACCTGCCAGCAAGGAAATGAAGATATTCAGTCCAACTACCGAAAAGGCCGATTTTGTAATATCTTCTTTTTTACTTAAATAGGATGCGTAGGTTACCATTACGGAAACACCGACACTTAGTGCAAAGAAGGATTGGCCGAGTGCCAATAGGATCGTTTCCCCTGTTAATGCGGAAAAGTCCGGTTTCAAGAAGAATTTAACACCTTCCATCGCTCCATCCAGAGTCAAGGATCGGATAAGAAGGATGATGAAAAGAATGAACAATGAAGGCATCATATATTTATTAGCCTTTTCAATTCCCTTGGAAACGCCGCCTTGCACGACCCAAATGGTAAAGACCATGAATAATAACTGAGCGATGACCGTTTCATAAGGATTACTGATTATCGTATTGAAGAAGTTCCCATATTCCTCTTGCGTCAAGTTTGAGAGGGAACCTGTAAAGCTCCTTGCTAAATAGGAGATGATCCAGCCTCCAACAACACTGAAGAAGGAAAGAAGAATGATTGAAGCTACGACACCGCCATATCCAATCAATGCCCAAGGCTTTCCAGGGGCGATATGTTTATATGCGCTAATGGCATCTTTCTGTGCATTGCGGCCAATCGTGAATTCCGCTATTAATATCGGTGCCCCGATAAGCAGGGTGAATATAATGAAGAGCAGGAAGAAGACCCCACCGCCATTTTCCCCAGTCATATACGGGAGCTTCCAGATGGCGCCCAATCCAATAGCGGATCCCGCGGCTGCCAGGATGAACCCAAGTTTTGAAGTCCATTGATCTTGTTTTGACATGATGGAAAAACTCCTTTAGATGTAAAGAATATCTAGCTGTATATTTTTTTAAAACATTTTCTCATCTTACTATGATTAGGGGCAATTGGATAGGTTTAATATTACAATCTTTAGAAAAATGAATAAATATCTTAAGGGAAATAGAGGTTATTTGCAAATTTTTAGGTTAAGTTATATACAAAGATCTTATAATATTTATTATTTCCAAAAAACAAACATTTTTAATGAGTAAAATCCCAAAAAGTATGGTATACTTAACTTTGATTATTTTCCAATTATGTGATATAATTTTTTATTGCGTGAAAAGACGAAAAAATATATATAAAATAGGAGTGTTACCATGTCTGAAAAATTCGAAATTGGTGCGGTAGTTGCTGGTAAAGTTACTGGTATTCAACCATACGGTGCATTTGTTGCTCTAGATGAATCAACTCAAGGTTTAGTTCATATTTCTGAAATCACTCACGGCTTCGTTAAAGATATCAACGAACATTTAAAAGTGGGCGATGAAGTGAAAGTTAAAGTTCTTTCCATCGATTCAGCTGCTGGAAAAATCGGCTTATCGATCCGCGCTACAGAAGAAGCTCCTGAGCGTACTGAAGCTCCGAAAAAAGCTCCGAAAAAACGCCAAGCATCTGTTAAAGCGACATCTCACATCGAATCTACTGAAGGTTTCAACACATTGAAAGACAAACTTCAAGAGTGGATTGAACAATCTCAACGCGAAGACTTAATCAAAAAATAATTTTTTAGAACCGGCAGATCCTAGATCAGCCGGTTTTTTTTGTCCAGGGGGCATATGAATGAAATAAAGCCGGGTCATGTGTTTATCCATGGTCCGGCTTTATTTTATAGAACATAACATTGTCCATGATCAAGATCTCAACGAGTCGGTTTGGTTTCAGGCTCCCTGGAAATTTCAGGACTTGGTTTAAAGAGAAGACCAAGATTAATGAGACCGGCAATTCCAACCAATCCATAAACGATACGGGCCATTCCAGCATCTTGCCCTCCGAAAATCGAAGCGACCAAGTCAAATTGGAAAAACCCTATTAATCCCCAATTGATTGCCCCGATTATTGTAAGAACAAGTGCAATTCTTTGTATTCCACTCATTGTACAGCCTCCTTTTTTTGAAAAAATCAGTTCTTTACTTATCATGCATTTTCAGCATGTAAATATACATCCACTCAAAAGTTCCGGGCGGATATTTTGTATTTAAATGGAACATTGGTCATAATGAATAAAAGAAAAACTAGCACTTGGCCCTGTCATTCATTCGAAAACGGAGTCCATGTGGCATTAAAGGAGAGATACCATTGGAAAATTTCACATATAAAAATCCTACTAAAATAATTTTCGGGAAAGGTCAGCTTGAAAGCTTAAAAACTGAAATTCCCGCCTATGGCGATAAAGTTTTACTTGTATATGGCGGGGGAAGCATAAAGAAAAATGGCTTATATGAAAAAGTGATCAATGCCTTGAAAGAGATCGATGCAGAGGTGCACGAACTTTCCGGAGTTGAACCGAACCCACGCATCTCAACAGTCCGGAAGGGTGTTGACCTTTGTAAAGAACATGGGATCGACTTTGTCCTTGCGGTTGGAGGGGGAAGCGTTATAGACGCTACAAAGGCCATCGTTGCAGGTGCTAAATATGAGGGGGATCCATGGGATCTTGTCATTAAGAAGGCACCAGTCGAAGAGGCCCTTCCATTCGGAACGGTGCTGACTTTAGCTGCAACAGGCTCTGAGGCGAATTCGGGATCTGTCATAACAAACTGGGAAACGAAAGAGAAATATGGATGGGGAAGTCCATTGGTATTTCCGCAATTCTCCATTTTGGACCCTGAAAATACTTTTTCAGTACCAAAAGACCAGACGGTATACGGAATGGTCGATATGATGTCACATGTATTCGAAACGTACTTCCACCCGGAAACGCATGCACCGCTGCAAGACCGTTTTTGTGAATCGCTGTTATCGACGGTGATTGAAACGGCACCTAAACTATTGGAAGACCTGGAGGATTATGAGCATCGGGCCACTATCCTGTATGCCGGAAACCTAGCCTTGAATGGGTCGCTTGGGGTTGGTTACAGCGGTGATTGGGCAACGCATAACATTGAACATGCCGTTTCAGCTGTTTATGATATCCCGCATGCTGGAGGATTGGCCATCTTATTCCCAAATTGGATGAAGCATGTGCTCCATGAAAATGTCGCACGCTTTAAAAAAGTTGCAGTCCGTGTATTCCATGTAGATCCGGAAGGTAAAACGGATGAGGAAGCGGCCCTTGAAGGCATTGAAAGACTTAGGTCATTTTGGAGCAGCTTAGGGGCGCCGACCAATCTTTCGGATTATGGCATCGATGACTCACAATTGGAAGTCATGGCTGATAAAGCGATGAGCAGAGGGGAATTTGGACGATTCAAAGTCCTCAACCGTGAAGATGTCCTTGCCATTTTACGGGCTTCCTTATAAACAAGTGATATGATCCGCTCTCCCGCCCTTGCCAGGTGGGAGATTGCTTTATATGCATAATTCGTTATTTACTTGATCGATTTCTTGATTATGAGAATTACATCAGATAAAGTGAAAGGGAAACTAAAGAATTCAAGGAGGAATTTGAATGGCCCATATTCGTTTCGATTATTCAAAAGCCCTGCCGTTTTTCGGGGAGCATGAAATTACCTATCTACAGGATGCTGTAAAAGTGGCACACCATTCCCTGCATGAGCAGACAGGGGCAGGCAATGAATATCTTGGCTGGCTTGATTTACCCGCCAATTATGATAAAGAAGAGTTCTCAAGAATCAAAAAAGCGGCCGCGAAAATAAAAGAAGATTCAGAAGTGCTGCTGGTTATCGGAATCGGTGGATCATATCTGGGAGCACGGGCAGCAGTTGAGATGCTTCAACATAGTTTTTATAACATTCTACCTTCGGATAAAAGGAAAGCACCGCAAATTTTATTTGTCGGTAATAATATAAGCTCTACATATATGCAGGATGTGATGGACCTATTGGAAAATAGGGATTTCTCGATCAACGTCATCTCTAAATCCGGTACGACCACGGAGCCTGCACTGGCCTTCAGGATTTTCAGGAAACTGCTTGAACAAAAATACGGCGTTGAAGAAGCTAAGAGCCGCATTTATGCTACGACTGATAAAGAGAAGGGCGCATTAAAAACGGTAGCAACGGAGGAAGGCTTCCAAACTTTCGTCATTCCTGATGATGTTGGCGGACGTTACTCGGTCTTAACGGCTGTAGGGCTGCTTCCGATTGCTGTCAGCGGGGCGGATATCGATCAAATCATGGAGGGAGCCGAGCGTGCCAGGGCCGACTTCAGTTCTTCCGAGCTAGGGGAGAATCAGGCATACCAATATGCGGCGGTTCGGAATATCCTTTACAATAAAGGGAAAACGATTGAAATGCTGATAAACTATGAGCCTGGACTTCAATACTTCTCTGAGTGGTGGAAACAGTTATTTGGAGAAAGTGAAGGAAAGGATCAAAAAGGGATATTCCCTTCATCGGCTAACTTCTCGACTGACCTGCATTCATTAGGGCAGTATGTCCAGGAAGGACGGCGTGATCTTTTTGAAACGGTCATCAAAGTGGATAAGGCCCGTCATGAAATCGTGATTGAAGAAGCGGCCAATGACTTGGACGGCCTGAATTACCTAGCAGGTGAAACGGTGCAATTCGTCAATAATAAAGCATTTGAGGGTACGCTGTTAGCCCATACGGACGGTGGCGTTCCCAACCTGATCGTAACGGTTCCTCAGCTCGATGCTTATACTTTTGGATACCTTGTATATTTCTTCGAGAAAGCTTGTGCAATGAGCGGTTACTTACTGGGTGTAAATCCATTTGATCAGCCTGGAGTGGAAGCCTATAAGGTGAACATGTTTGCTCTTTTAGGCAAGCCGGGTTATGAAAAGAAAAAAGCGGAGCTCGAACAGCGCTTATAATATAAAAGGCATCAAGCTGGAATAACATCCGGCTTGATGCCTTTTTTTGTTAAAGAAGGAAACGGCGGCTTGGAAGCCAAGTTCCTTATGCCTTTCGAGGGGACAATAGAGTCATTCCAGGTTTTTTTTTAGGCGCTTTGGTTAAGCTAATAGAAAATTAGCGAAAGAGGTTTTATACAATGATTAAAATTTCTTCTCAGTTGGAAGGGAAAACATTCGGGTTGTTCGATCTGGAGACAAAGTTAAAACCGGAAGGATATGCGATAGGCGGAGGATGGGATTATGACCACGGGTCTTTTGATTATAAGATTGATGACAGTGATGGCTACCAATTCTTGCGGGTCCCTTTCAAGGCTGTTGATGGTTCACTCGATCAGGACGGGGTAATGGTCGAACTCTTACAACCGTTTTTGTTATCTCATAAGTACGAGGACGGGATTGACGATGAAGGAAATATCGGAAACCTCTCCGCTTCCTTCAATCAGTTTGCCGAGCCTGAAAATCCGGATGCCGAATTTCCGGAAAACTATATCTCATTAGGAAAAACGCTTGTCCGGGATCTGGAAAAGCTTTTATTACATTAATCATCAATGATGAGTAGAGTGTCATCACGATGGATGACTACATCTCCGGGGGGCTTGATTAAGGTCTTGCCTCCTGAAATGATGCCGACCAATAAAATGTCTTGATCGAATAGCTTAACGTTCAGCTGTTTGAACGTCAATTCCACCCAGTCATCCTGGATGGGCAGCTGTTTGAGGCTCAATCCATCCCGCTCATTTTGTTCCCTGGCTTCCGTTATGATCCCCTTCGATAAGCAATCCTGCATATATTCACTCGCGAATTTATTCGTTTCGACTATGCCGTCCGCCCCAGCCCGTAACGCATTTTCCTTTTGTTCATGCGTCAAAATTTCCACAAGGCAATACACATGCGGATTCAGCCCTTTGACGGCCAGTAACGTTAAAATCGAGAACATATCCGTTTGCAGCTCGTCCTGCTTAAGGTCAGCCGTAATAAGGACGCGTATGGCTTGTTTAATATTGGCTTTCTGCAAAACGGAATCCAAGGTAGCTTTTCCTTGGATAAAGTGGATATTCGTTCGTGGAAGCGGGTGCTTTTGCAGTGTATCATCGATAAGGACAATGGATTGATGGTGCTTGCGCTCATGAATGTTTTGGATGATTCTCTTGGAACGGCCATTCCAGCCCACAATGATAATATGTCCGCCGCCGCCGAATACTTTCTTTCCTGTTAGAAATTGCTGTTCATTGGATATGGAAATTTTAGCGATGTACGCAAAATAAGAAGTAATCAGGCCGGCCCCTGACAAAATGAGGACCATCCCAATGATTTTTCCAAGATTGGTCACGGGAGTGAAGTCTCCATAGCCGACCGTTGACATCGTCACGATTGCCCACCAGATGCCATCAAGTAAGGTGGGGAATCTCTCCGGCTCCACAATGTGGATCAAGACCCCGAATGAAAGTAAAAATAATGCGATGATGGAAAGCAATCTGATGAAACGCGGAAATCTGGGAACGGTACTGATGTATGGACCGATTCTAATCATTTTTTCACACCCTTTGAGCTGTTCCTTATAGTATGGTCAAAAAAGGCATGGCTCATAAGGGTCCGGACTGACAAACTTTGAATGATGAATATTGGCATATTGCCTGATCGAATTTCGATAAATGATAAAAGCCCTCCGGAAGATGTCGGAAGGCTTTTAGTGCTGAGTCACGTATCCTGAATGGACTTCATGCTCGATGTTTGATTATATGCCCATTTCAGCTTCGGTATTCCTATATCTTTTGTTAAACCCTTCTCCGTACGTTGAAGTTATCACTGATGAGCAGCCAGTTTTGGGGGAAGGCTAAGCCGAGCTTCCAATAACTCATTCCCCTTAAGTTCAATTCTTTGAGTAAATCGAATTTTGCCTGAATCGATCTGGCATCTTCAAACCACACCTCATGCTGCCTATCCTCAATATCGGTATAATTGAAGTGAGGGGCCTGTGCGGTTTCGTCATACTCGATGGAAACATCATTGTCCGCCGCAATTTGGATGGCCTGCTGCGGACTCACGGCCCTGGCAGTGGATCCCTGTACAAAAGGCAGGGTCCAATCATAGCCATATAGGTTTTGCCCCATCAGGATCTTGTTGGAAGGAATATCGGTGACGGCATATTCGAGGACATCCCGAACAGGTCCGATAGGTGACACTGCCATTGGCGGTCCGCCGCTATATCCCCATTCATATGTCATGATGATGACGAAGTCGACGATTTCACCATGTGCTTTATAGTCATGGGCCTCATACCAACGGCCTTTTTGCTCAGCACTTGTTTTAGGGGCCAGTGCCGTGGAAATGAACCATCCTTCCTTCTTGAAGCGATCCCTGGCTTTTCGGAGAAATTGATTATAGGCTTCTCTGTCGGCCGGCCGTAAATACTCAAAGTCAAAGTGGATATCCCGGAAACCATATTTCTTTGCCGTTGTAACGATATTGTTCAGGAACTTATTCTGAACGGAAGTATTCGTTAAGATGATTCGCCCGAGCTCATCGCTGAATTGGTCATTCTCCTGATTTGTGATCACCATCATCAGGACATTTTTATTTTCCCTGGCGATGGCAGGGAAGTCATTGAGCAATGGCTCTTTTAATGAGCCGTCTCGCTGCGCCTGGAAGCTGAAAGGGGCTAAGTAGGTTAAATAGGGCGCAGCTTCCCTGGCGGCCGTCTCAAGGGCCGGTGCAACCGTCGTGCCCCTCGGCTCGACATAGCCGTTGAATTCGGCAGTCCTTTTCCTCCGTGCCGGAATATAAAGCCGGTATCCAACGGATAGGATTTGATTTTCGGAAATGCCATTTATATTTGCCAATTCTTGAACAGGGACATCAACCCTTTGGGAAATGGAATAAAGACTATCACCTGGTTGAACGAAATAATAACTGCCGACGATTGGAATGACAAGGGCCTGCCCCGAAACAAGATTATTTGGGTTAGGGATCTTATTTGATTCAACGAGCCTGTCGACGGTTACGCTGTACGTCTGGGCGATGCCATATAACGTCTGGCCTGGCCTAACCACATGTATTTGCAATTCTTTTCCCTCCTACTGAAAGTTTCCTAACAGTTTATGAGCATAAAAAGAATTTCATGATAAAGAGCTTAGGATCGAGAGAAACGCAAACAAAAAAATACAATAAATTGGCAATAATAATTTAAGCTTAAAATGCTAATTAATATTAGTAGGAGGTGAAAACACATGGCAAACAACAATAACAGCAATCAACTTCTAGTATCTGGTGCAGAACAAGCTCTACAACAAATGAAAAATGAAATCGCTAGTGAATTTGGTGTAAACCTAGGTGCTGACACTACTTCTCGCGCTAACGGATCTGTTGGTGGGGAAATCACAAAACGTTTGGTTCAAATGGCTGAACAACAACTAGGCGGTTCAAACTTTTCTCGTTAATTAATTGAATAAATATGGATTTGAAAGAGAAGGAGCATCGCTCCTTCTCTTTCGCATGGTTTAGCCATGTGACTGCCAAGCTTTTAAAATCTTGATTGCCCTTTCAGGGAAATCGGTCATGATGACGTCGACTCCCAACTCTGCCAGCCTGACGATGTCGGTTTCATCATTGGCGACCCAAGGCCGGATTTTATATCCAAGTTTTTTCGCTTTTTCTTTAACCGCAGGAGTCAGGCTGTTTTTATCTGGATGAAAACCCGATTCTTTTTTATCACGTAAGATTTCTTCGAAGTTTTCAGGAAGCCCCTCGAACAATAATGCCCGTTCAAGATCTGGGGCAAGCATCTTCACTTTTTCAATGGATTGATGGTTGAAGGAAGAGAGGATCACCCGGTTTTCCATTCCATATTGACGAATTGAATCAATGATCTTCTGTTCGATTCCTTCATAAGCGAGTTTATCCGTCTTGATTTCGACATTCATCAATAAAGCATTTCCCTTAGCCCAGTCGAATACATCCACTAAAAAAGGAATCCGCTCCCCAAGGAATTCATTGGAAAATTTGCTGCCGGCATCAGCCGTTTTCAGTTTTTGTGCCGAATGATCTTTTACATAACCGGTAAGGGTGGTCGTTCGATCAAGTGTTTCGTCATGGATGATGACCAGTTCCCCGTCAGAACTGAGGTGGACATCGAACTCGATCCCCTCGGCCCCGATTTCTGCCGCCTTTTGAAAGGCTGCCATGGTATTTTCAGGATGCGTCCCCTTGGACCCTCTATGGGCGAAAATCAGTATGTTTTGCAAAATCATCACTTCCCCTTTAAACTTTATCTTGAACCCTATCATACATGTACGCTTGAATTGTTTCAGCAATGTTTAATAGACAATATTTTAAACAACGAGTAAAATACATATGATATTTCCATAAATAGGTGTTCGAAATATGAGGTGAATAAAATGAATATGTGGGAAATTTTTGTTGCAGTCATCCTTGGTCTTGTAGAAGGATTAACTGAATTTGCTCCTGTATCGTCAACAGGGCATATGATTATCGTTGATGATTTATGGCTGAATTCGAAAGAACTTTTCGGGAGTGAAGTGGCCAATGCCTTCAAGGTGGTCATCCAGCTTGGATCGATACTCGCCGTTGTCGTGCTCTTCTGGGGGCGATTCATGGACTTGCTTGGTTTAAGGAAGCTGAAAGGCACATCCGCTGTGAACGGCCAAAAGCTTAACCTATTGCAGATCATTGTCGGATTGTTGCCGGCGGGCGTTTTAGGTCTATTATTCGAAGATTATATTGATGATCATTTATTTACGATGAAGACGGTTATCGTCGGATTGTTCCTTGGCGCGTTTTTGATGATTGCTGCGGATAAATTCCGTCCAAAGCTGACTGCAGAGACGGTTGACCAAATCACTTATAAACAAGCCTTTGGTGTAGGGTTAATTCAATGTTTGTCACTATGGCCGGGATTTTCCCGTTCAGGTTCAACGATATCAGGCGGTGTGCTATTAGGGATGAGCTACCGGGCTGCTTCCGATTTCACGTTCATCATGGCAGTGCCGATCATGGCTGGTGCCAGTTTGTTGAAAATCGTGAAGTACTGGGATAGCTTCACGCCTGAAGTTCTGCCATTCTTTATTGCAGGTTTCATCAGCGCATTTATCTTTGCGTTATTCTGTATCCGCTTTTTCTTGATTTTAATCAATAAAGTTAAATTGACTCCTTTTGCCATTTACCGGATCGTCTTGGCGGTTGTGCTTCTATTCATTATTTGGTAATACGAAATGAAGCTTGAAAGAGGAGATGGACCACCCCGTTGATTCGGGGTGGTTTTTTTGTGTGTCCGAAAATAAGCGGGATTCCCATAAAATTCTTTACGAATGATAATTGAGTTTCGGTGTTTTTAATTCGTTATTATTGAGTAAAAATACAATAAATCTTTTTATAACAAAAAAATATTCGGTTTTTAGTGCAGTTCCAGTCATAATTAGTAAAAAAAATATAAATGAAATAAAGCTGCCTGAGCGTAATGATACCAACGTGTTTGGGTATTTTCCGGAATATTCAAATGATTACATAAACTATTTCCATATAATTTATATGATATAATTTTAGTATAAATAAAGTACATGTGTACACCTGGGGAGGACAACATGGGAAATGACCAATTGAAGAAAACGATTGGCTTTTGGGTAGGAACATCTATTGTAGTTGGTACAGTTATCGGTTCTGGTATTTTCATGAGACCTGGTGACGTGCTTGAATTGAGCGGTAATTCAACCATGGCCTTGTTAGCTTGGCTGATAGGCGGTCTCATTACCCTTGCAAGCGGGTTGACGATTGCGGAAGTGAGTACACGAATTCCTAAAACGGGCGGCTTATATGTCTATATGGAAGAAGTGTACGGTAAAGCATGGGGATTCCTATGCGGCTGGGTTCAGACATTGGTATACGGACCTGCAGTCATGGGCGCCCTCAGTTTATACTTCGGGTTATTGGTTGCAGGAATATTTAAGATCGCTTCAAGCTACTCTTTGGCGATAGGGATTCTTACGATTGTATTCATAGCAGGCATGAATTTGCTGGGGACAAAATACGGCGGTATCATCCAAACCTTATCGACCGTTGCTAAATTGATTCCGATCATTTTCATATCGGTGTTCGGTATCGCTCAAGGTGATATGCCTGTATTCAATATCGATAGCGAAAGTTCAATGAAAATCAGTATGGCCGGTGCGATTTTGGCTACGCTCTGGGCATATGATGGCTGGATGAATGTCGGCTTCATGGCAGGGGAAATGAAAAATCCGCAGAAAACGCTGCCGCGGGCAATCATAACGGGATTGGTCGTGGTCATGGTCGCTTACTTGGGTGTGAATCTTGCCATGCTTCATGTATTGGGTGCGGAGGGAGTCATAGCCCATGGTACGAATGCAGCGAATGTTGCAGCAACGCTTTTATTCGGAGAGTTGGGCGGGAAATTGATATCGATCGGAATTGCGATTTCTATCTTCGGTTGCTTGAACGGAAAGCTTTTGACCTTTCCGCGCATTACCTTGGCGATGGCGACTGATAAAATGATGCCAGGCCATAAACAAATCGGAAAAATATCGCCAAAGTTCAAAACGCCTATAAATGCCACGTTATTGCAAGTGATCATTGCAATCATCATGATGGTTGCAACAGACCCTGACAAACTTACCAATATGGCTGTATTCTCTGTCTTCTGCTTTTATGGATTAGCCTTCTTTGCGGTCTTCATCTTACGCAGAAAAGATCCGGATGCAAAAACGTATAAAGTGCCGTTTTACCCATTCATCCCCATTGTGGCGATTGCTGGTGCAATATATATTGTTTTAAGCACATTAATCCAAACACCTTTAAATGCCTTGTACTCAGTGATCATCCTCATTATCGGTATGCCAGTGTACTGGCTCCTTAAGAAAAATGAGCGGGATGGTAAACGTTCAAATTAATGAAAAAACCTTCACTGCATGCAGTGAAGGTTTTTTTAGTTGCTGGAATGAAATTTTCCCGTTTGACAAAAGTGGTGAAATAGACAACTCGGGAAGTTCGTATTAACATAGGGGGAAAGTTAAATAGTGAAGGGTCTGAACAAAAGTGAATTATATCGAGCCTGCTGGTAAATCATTCAGGAAAACGATCTTGGCTTTATTTCTTGGTAGCTTTGTAACGTTTGCGGATCTGTATAGTACCCAACCGGTCATTCCGGTTTTCGCCAAGCAATTCGGAGTCTCTCCTGCAATGGCAAGCCTTACATTATCTTTCGCAACTGGAACGCTTGCACTCTGTTTATTGCTTGTTTCTTTTTTCTCAGAAAATATCGATAGGAAAAAAATAATGGGGACGGCGCTCACTCTGTCTGCATTGTTATCCATATGTGTCAGCTTCATCCAGGATGATCTATACATCCTGATTGCAATACGGGCGATTCAAGGTGCGGTGCTTGCAGGTTTCCCGGCCATTGCGATGGCCTATATCAATGAAGAGTTTCATCCGAAAAGCCTTGGCTATGTGATGGGGATCTATGTGAGCGGTTCGAGTATCGGCGGATTGGCTGGCAGGCTGATTGTCGGGGTGCTGACCGACCATTTCTCATGGAACATAGCGATTGGAAGCCTTGGAGCTTTAAGTTTGATCATCAGTCTGGCTTTTTGGTGGATGCTTCCGCCTTCGCAGCATGCTGTCCGCGTACGGGTCTCATTATCAAGGATCAAAACATCCCTTATCAATAACTTAAGGAATAACAGACTAGTACTTCTATTCGGCATGGCCTTCCTATTAATGGGCTCGTTCGTTACCGTTTATAACTTTGTGGGTATTCCTTTAATGGGACCGCCATATCATTTATCACAGACATTGATTGGCTTCATATTCATAATCTATCTTGTGGGGACGTTTAGTTCAACATGGATGGGGAAGCTTGCCGATCAATATAGTCGGAGGGTTGTACTTCTTATCGGCATCGCAATCATGCTGATGGGCGCCCTGTTAACCTTATTGGACCCGCTTTTGCTGAAAATAATGGGGCTTGCCCTGTTTACATTTGGCTTTTTTGGAGCTCATTCCATTGCGAGCAGCTGGGTCGGCAGTTTGGCAGATAAGAGTGAAAAGGCACAAGCATCCGCACTATATCTCCTGTTTTACTATGCAGGATCAAGTATAGTGGGGGCATCTGGCGGTTTATTCTTGATGAAGTTCGGCTGGGGAGGGGTCATCTCGGCTGTATCCATTCTGATCCTCCTTGCTGCCGCTTGTGCGATGATGGTTGAAAAAGTGAAAATCATTAAATAAAATGATCTTTTCTATCATGTTTTTCCGGAATCCTGAATATAATCTAGTGAAAATGGATATTGAATAATAGATTGATAAGAGAAGAGGGTATTAGATAGAGTGAAACGAAAAGCAGTAATTCTCATTGGGTTAATAGCCGTTTTAATTATATTATTCGTTGTATACTTAACAAGTCCTGGCAGATTGCAAAAGGTGCAGATTGTTGAAAAATACTATCCGCATTTCTCCGATGGCAAGGCAGTCGGTTTTAAGACGAACGAAGTCATTGATGTGACGGAAACCGAAGAGGGATCCAATTGCGCAATGAAATTCGACAATGGGAAAACGTTTGAAATTGATTGTGACCGTTATTTAACATACAAAATTGATGAAACAGTCTATATTACTACTGAAGGGAACCATGTTGAGGAGATCCGGAGAAAAAGGTAGTGGCTTATCGATTTTTAATGACGAAAGAGCTGGGTTTGCTTAATGAACAGCTCAGCTCTTTTATTTGATCCCATTCAAAAAACCCAGGCCATTTTGGACTGGGCTTTTTCATTTTTTATCTTTGCCTTTACTTTTATCCTTTTTATTACGCCGAAGTACATTCAAGATTCTGCGGCTGTTATTTTTACTGTTTATGAGCTCGACTAAATCGCTCATGTTTTCAGATTCGAAGTCTTGTTGATCTTTTTTCATGTTCATCCCTCCAAGTCATATATCATAATACCCTTATCAAGAAAAGGGTAAACGTCTATTAGCATATTGGTAATAGAAGGATTTTATATCCTTACCCCTCGATTATTTGCTAAAATATGATAAAAGCCCTGTATGGGAGGTCCATATGGAAGAATTAAGAATGATTGGCGAAAAAATTGAAAAATTTAAATATATCTTAGTGGAGCATATCGAGTTGTTTGAAGAAGAGGAACCGCTCTATGATTTAGAAACCAGTAAAGAGGTACGGTCAAAACTTATTCAAATTCATGCAGATGCCTTGATTCATGGAAAGGCACAAGCGATGGAAAGCATGAAAATAACGGGTATGGAAATAGGTAAGCGCATCGTGGATATGGGCATTCCTTTAGATAAGAATATTGAGGAAGCGCAGCTTGTGCGTAACCTTTTCTGGAGTTTCATTGAAGAAGAGGTGAGCAACCGATATTACTCCATTGAAATTCTGTTAAAGGCAAGCTCAATAATTGATGCAATCCTGGACCAGTTCATACACTGTGTGAGTATCAGTTACGTGAATCATTATAAAGAAATGGCGAGAATGGCAAACGATTCGTTGCAGAAGATAAAAGAAAACCAAGAAGTCATGGAAGAATTGTCCACCCCGATTGTTCAGACCGTATTAAAGGATGTGCTGCTCTTACCTTTGATCGGACGCATTGACGATTGGAGAATGGAGTCGATTCAATCGACGGTGCTGCAAAAATGTGCAGATCTGCATGCGGAAGTATTGATCATGGATTTCTCGGGAATTACCTTTACGAAGGAAAGCGATATGCTCTCCCTGCTGGATCAATTAGTGGGGGCATTGGCCTTGATGGGAACGGAAACGATGTTTGTCGGTTTTACCCCTGATGTCGTGAAAGAGATCGTCAAACTTGATTTTGCAAATCAGGTAAAAGCCTTTCTATCGTTCAGGCAGGCCCTTGAATATCTGTTTAATCAAAGAGGGCTGGCTCTTCAGCCAGTATGATGGAGGTATCCTTTTTTAGGGTATCTTTTTTTCTATGTCAGGCTAACATTCCTGCTGCTCCCATATTTAATCGCCCATCGATATTTCTCCATGTTATAGTGAAGTGACGTGGACGGACATGTTGTTTTTGATTTAAATTAAATAGGACATGTTAAGCGTGTAAGGAAGGTGGTTGAATAGTGTTTTTCAAGAAAAATGAAGAACCTGAACATTACGAAAAATGGTATTGTGTAGGAATCATGACGGATAATGGGCTGGAGGATGAAGAATATGATGTTTTGTCCAAACGCATCCTCGACTCGGTCCAAAATGTCTCGGTCATATCGGACTTGGTAAGGGTGGAATGGGATAGGGACAAGCTGCGAGCCTTGAATGAACGTTTTGGGGAACCCTCATTTTCCGACCCATGGTTTATCATTAATGAATTCATACCAGAGGATATAAAAAAGGAAAGAAAACTTCTGGAGAAAACTCATAAATGGAAGAGGATCTTTGGTCTCCTTTCCCCGATTGAATATATGGAAGCCGAGACGAAGGCGGCCCATGACTTTGATAAAGCTCTCTTTTATACAGACGATACAGATAAAGTGATTGAATACATTATTGCGAATAGCTAGCAGCATTCCCTGCCACATCGATACATTGTATCGGTGTTTTTGCATTTGATTTACTGTTTATCGGAGTAATTTCACGGTAAAAATTCGACCTTGAGCGAGTTGATTCGACCTTGTGTGTAATAATTCGACGTTGCTCGAAATAATCCGTACTTGCACCTTTCTTCCTTCTTGAAATAAAAAGAGAGAATGTGAGGAGGGTGGTAGGAAAGATGGAGTTAAACGCGGAATATCTTAAATAGAAAGAAAGAGAGTTTTAAGGGGAGAGGAAGATGAATCGATGGAAGTTGCCGTACCTCAGCAAAAGCCAAAACGGAAGTGGAGAAAGCGGGCGCTATGGAGTTTTGGAATCCTGATCATACTTTCGCTGTCAGTCTTGATTGCCGCAAATGTATTTCTTTCAAGATCCTTGCCGGAAACAAAGGGGGAAATATCGCTTCCAGGTCTTTTGAAACCGGTTACGGTGGTGAGGGATTCAAGTGGGGTCCCGCATATCAGCGCAGCGAGTGAGCATGATTTGTATTTAGCCCAAGGATATATCCAAGCCCAGGACCGTTTATTTCAAATGGATTTAAGCAGGCGTCAGGCGTCAGGTAGATTGAGTGAAGTGATTGGTGAGAAAACCGTCAAAAATGATAAGTATTTCCGCACACTTGGTTTGAGGAGGGCGGCCGAAGCCTCTTATGCTGCATATTCAAGTGACGGAAAAGAAGCCTTGGATATGTTTGCCGAGGGTGTAAATCTTTATATCGATGAATTGAAGGAGAATGGGAAATGGCCGGCGGAGTTCACTCTGCTTGGATACGAACCGGAGCCTTGGACACCCGTCGATTCGCTGACCATCGGTAAATATATGGCCTTTGATTTAGGAGGGAACTGGGAAGATCAGGCGTTTAGGCAGTATTTGCTGCAAACGTTCCCCAAGGAAAAGGCATATGATTTATTTCCTGATTATCCAAAGAACGCTCCATATATCATCAGCAAGGAAGAACTGGATATTGAAAAAAGTTTTGCAGGGGCCGTTATTCCTTATGAATTCAACGGCAGCAATAACTGGGTCGTTTCAGGCAAGAAAACGCAATCCGGTCAGCCGTTATTGGCGGATGATCCCCATCTGGGATTGGCTACACCGTCGGTTTGGTATCAAATGCATTTGGAGGCCCCGTCAGTCAATGTGAGCGGTGTTATTTTTGCCGGGATTCCGGGAATCATACTAGGTCATAACGAAAAGGTCGCTTGGGGTGTGACCAATACCGGTCCGGATGTTCAGGATCTGTATATTGAGAGGAGAAACCCGGAAAACGAGAAAGAATTCTCCTACAAAGGTAAATGGGAAAAAGCTGAAATCTTGGACGAACCCATCAAGGTGAAGGATGGGAAAACACTTGACTATCAAGTGACGGTTACCCGCCATGGACCCGTTGTCTCCGAGTTTGCCGGAAAAAGCGGAAAAGATACCGTGCTTGCCTTAAGGTGGACGGCACTTGATCCATCTGCCGAGCTTGAAGCGGTACTGAATATGAATAAGGCGGGGAGCTGGAAAGAATTCGAAAAGGCCCTCTTGAAATTCGAAACGCCGGCACAGAATTTCGTCTTTGCCTCAGCCGATGGGACCATTGCATACAAGGCGAATGGGAAAATCCCAATCCGGAAAAAAGGTGATAGTATGCTGCCTGTACCTGGATGGACGGATGAATTTGAGTGGAAAGGCTATATTCCCTTTGATGAACTTCCAAAAACGGTGAATCCAAAAGAGGGATTCATTTCGACAGCGAATAATAAAGTCATATCAGATGATTACCCTTACCATATCAGCAATAACTGGGCACAGCCATACCGCCAGATGAGGATACAGGAGTTTTTAAAGGCGAATAAAAAGCTTACGGCCGAGGATATGCAAAGCCTGCAGATGGATAAAGTGAATTTGCAAGCTAAGGAGTTTGTTCCTCGATTCGTGGAGGTATTGAAAGGTCCATCTGGGAAACAGGAAGCCCAGGCACTGATGATTCTGAAGAAATGGAATCATATCGATTCCGCTGATGAAGCGGCACCGATGATTTTTAATGTCTGGATGCGAAATATAGGGGATGTTCTGCTAAAAGAAGAAATACCGGAAGAAACCCTCAACCTTTTTAATGGAAGGCGTTCGGCCGTTGATGAACTGCTAAGGCGGGCACTGGATGGTAAGCCGGGCCCTTGGATTGAAGATGCAGGCGGACTTGAGCAGGTGCTTGCCAAGTCGTTACAGGTGACGTTAACGGAACTGGCAGAATCACAAGGTGACGATATAGCAGATTGGGAATGGGGAGACTATCATCAGGTCAGGTTTAACCACCCGCTATCAAGTGTTGCCCCGTTACATTATTTATTTAACGGCGGCGGCATTCCGGTAGGCGGCAGCAGTGTCACCGTACAGGCGGCGGCATTTTTAGATGATGGAACCGTTAATCACGGTGGCTCCTGGCGATTCATCATCGACCTAGCGGACATGAATCAAGGATATCACCTTGTTGGTCCGGGTCAATCAGGTAACGTTAAAAGTGAGTGGTATCACGATCAGCTTGATGATTGGGCAGAGGGTACTTATCACAAAACCACGATGGACGATCCAAAAGGGGATAAGCTGACATTGAAACCATCATACTGAGATTCAAAAAAAGTACCAAGTCCAGCATCTTTCTCTGGACTTGGTACTTTTTCATTGTTTTTGCTTAGTCAGGAATTCTGCAAGGAACTCCTCAAAATTTGGGGCTTCGATTGCTGCGATTTTTTCATATGATTCAATGATCTTGAGTTTAATTTCTTGTTCCAGATCATTCCGGTCTTGATAGTTCGTGTTTTTTAATGATTTTTTTATTTTAGGATTCAAAGAGTCGATTAGGTCCAACAATTCTTCTTTTGACAGTTTTTTATCCACAATGGCTTTTCTCCTTTCTAACATATACCTCATCCATATAGTGCTTTCGAAGTTTTTTTAGAGCTTGTTTACGGATGCTTGAGATATTCTGTGGCGACTCCTGGAAATAGGCAGCGATTTCCTTGTTGGATAGGCCGTAGGAAAAGATCATGGTCAGCACCAGGCTTTGTTTGGCTGTTAACTTCTTCAAGGCTTTTATCATCTCTTCATCACTTATGTGTGAAGCGAGTTCATTCGATTCCCCCATCTTTTCAAGTTGAACATCCAAGGTGCCGATTCGATCGATCAATCCGCCAGTATCCCTTGGTGTCGCATCAAGTACCATTCGATAGCGTTCCCGCTGCTTCCGTGCCCTTTTATCAAAATCAACAGAGAAAAAGTAAATTAAGGAGCACATGTATTTGTATACTTTAGCCCGGTAATAGAAAATTTTGAAAGTCTCGTTGAGATGATCGATGTTGTGGGAAGAAGGGGAATCAAGAGTTTCAGTGAAAATCTTTAAATGCTCTGGGTTCTGTAAGAATAATTGAATGATCGGTTGTGCAAAGAAAGATGAGTACTGTTGCTGCAGAAACTCCAATGAATGAGAAAAAAAATGAGAAGTTAATTGGTTCATTGTTATCCCTCCTTTTATTAATAAAGTGATAGACAAGGGGAATAAATCAATTATATAGGAACATTCGTTCTTTTTTCCATAAATCAATAGTGCTAGATTGATTTTTTTTGACAAGTTTCACTTTAGATATCAGATACAAGAAAAGGGGTGAAGAGGATGATGATTGAGGATGCTACTATGTGGGTTTCATTAGTTAGCGAATTTGGCTATCCATTCGTCGTTTCTATGTTTTTGCTCTTCCGCTTCGGTAAACAATTAAAAGAACTGACAACGGACGTAGAGAACTTAAAAAAGTCCGCTCATAAAACGAAAAAACGATAACCTCAGGACGTAAGTGCCGGATGGTAAACACCGAATTTCGGATTCTATTCTAAAAAGGGTCCGGAATTCGGGTATAAAGAAATGGGTACTATCTGAATTCAAGATTTTGTTAAATCCCTCCCTTAACCTAAAATAAAATAATGATAAACCATTATTTGGAATATAGCACAAAATAGGTAAAAAATAATCGTCATTTGGAATCATTTTACTGCTATAATTCATCCGTCAATGGAATTAGATAGGAAATCCTCCCCTCGTAGGATTTTAGTTTTATGGATTAAAGTGAAAATACTTTTAAAAAAACAACATTCATCAATAAACTTATGCGGCACCCAAGTAAATGGGTGCTGCTTTTCTTATTTTTTGGTAATAAACTGATAATATGGAAAAGGGGTGGCAAATTTGAAGAATGAACAGCTGGAAGATATTCGGATCCTGCAGCAAGAATGTGAACGGGAAGGTTTTACGTTAAAACTGAATTGGGAAACGCTTCGCAGTCGAAATGGTGTTAATAAGAATGATTTTCTCCACTATGATGGATTGAAGCTTGTTGGTTTTCTTGGTCTTTACGATTTTGGAAACAAAGCGGAGATGTGCGGAATGGTGCACCCTGACTACCGGAGGCAAGGCATTTTTACTAAGCTGCTGGAAGAGGCGATAAGGAGTGCCCTGGAGCGCAACTATAAGGTGATTCTCTTGAACTCACCTGCTCAATCCCACTCAGGGACAGAATTTTTGAAACAGCTCCCATGTGAGTTTGCTTTCTCAGAGTTTCAAATGAAGTGGTCCGAAACGGAGCTTGGTGATTATGATGATGCAGTCGTTCGCCCTTCACGGAGAGATGATGAGGAAACGGAAATTCAGCTGGATATTCAATGTTTCCATTTTACGAAACGAGAGGCGAAGGATTATTATCAGCGCATCCTATATGAGGATACTCTGAAAACCATGATGATTGAAAAGGGCGGCCGCGCAGTCGGTAAGATCCGGGTTGATCACTCAGGCCGGGAAGCGTGGATTTATGGATTTTCCATTTTGCCAAAATACCAGGGAAAAGGACTTGGAAGAAAGGCATTGAAAAAGGTTGTAGCCGAACAAGGCCAGCTGGGATATGAAATTTTTCTCGAGGTCGAGGCGACTAATGAGCATGCGTTAAGACTCTATGAATCTTGTGGCTTCAAAACGATTCAAAGACAGGATTATTATCAATACAAAGGCTGAAGGGGATTTGACGACAAAGAGTGTTAGGGGGCTGGGATGGATGTTGACATTATTCAATTATAACTGGCAGGTGAGAAGGGAATGGTTCCAGTGGTGCCGATCCTTACCGAATGAGGAGCTGAAACGGCAGCGTACAGGAGGGCTGGGCAATATATTGCGGACACTTGCCCATATTATCGATGTCGAATGCAGCTGGATCAGGGCCATACAAGGGAGGCCTGATGTCGCGATCGATTTGGACGCTTATGATACGATCGGAAAAGTGGAGGATTTATCTAACCAATATCAATCAGAGGTCATGGACTATTTGAACTCGCATGCAATTGAAGAAGAGAATGGAATGGTTCAGCCATCCTGGATGGATGGGACATATGAAAAAGGCAGGATACTGCGCCATCTCATAGCGCACGAAATTCACCATATAGGCCAGCTGTCCATCTGGTCGAGGGAGATGGACATCGAACCGGTATCCGCCAGTTTAATAGATCGGGATATATAGATTCGCTGTTTTCAAAGGGTTTCCCTGAAAAATGAGCGTAAGGAACGATCTTTAAAATCCATACGATGTTAGCAGGCTGGTTCATTTTCATGGGCCAGCTTTCTCTATCAGGGGACATTATCCCTAAGGATTCAAATGGACTCTATGATGATTCATTTACATGATTGAAGGTATATCGAGCTAGGCGCTTTGGATGGGAATGAGTAAAAAGTACCATTTATTCAAAATTCGTAATATTACGGTAAATTTTGGCGATAATTCGACAAAATCATGATATATTATTCTAGCATTTTACAAAACTAGAAGGGTTGTGAAGTATGTCGTACAAGATTCATGTTAAGAAGATGCTCGCCCCGATTCTTGCTGTGAGTTTGATTACAGCGCCATTTACCGTACCGGGGGAGGCATCCGCCAAAGAGTCTAATAAGAAACCGGCCACGACTGAACCATTTATCATTTCAGCTCCTACTGTTCATTACTCAAAAGGCACCAAAGCGACTGTAACGGTCACACCGAAAAAGGGGAACAAAGGAAATGAAACCGTTGTCTTTCAATTAATGAATGGGACGAAGGTCATTTCACAATCAGCCGTTGAGGCGGATATTAAATCGGCCCAAAAGTTCTCGGCGTACTTCAACTCGTACAAATCGGGTTATTGGGTTAACGTATCGGTTGTCTCCAATTATAACGGCCATACGAGTGACTTCGGCAAAAGCCTGGCAGCCTCCGTTTCGGATGCCCCATTTGAACTAAGGGTCATGGAAACGACTGATATACACACTAATCTGGTGAGCTATGATTATTATAAGGATGCCGTATCGGACTCCGTCGGCTTTTCCCGCACGGCATCTTTAATCAAACAGGCACGAAAAGAAGTGAAAAATAGCGTTTTAGTGGATAACGGCGACCTTATTCAAGGGACCCCCCTAGGTACGTACAAAGCAAAAATAGTGCCACTGAAAAAGGGTGAAGTCCATCCCGTTTATAAAGCGATGAACTTGCTTGACTATGATGTGGCCACATTCGGCAATCATGAATTCAATTATGGTTTATCTTATTTGGACGAGGCCATCAACGATGCGAACTTCCCTTACGTCAATGCCAATGTTTATAAAAAGGATAAAGACAATAATCCAAAGAATGATAAAAATAAATATGCTCCTTATAAAATCGTCACGAAGAAAGTGAAGGACATCAATGGAAAAGAAAAATCAGTAAAAATAGGATACATTGGATTTGCCCCTCCGCAAATCATGGATTGGGATAAAGCGAATCTAGACGGTAAGGTCATGACAAAGGAAATCGTCACGACTGCAAAAAAATATGTACCTGAAATGAAGAAAAAAGGCGCGGATGTCATCGTGGCCCTCACGCATTCCGGGTTTAATGGCGATACCAAGAATACCGAGGATGTCATCTATTCATTAAGCAAGGTATCCGGCATCGATGCCATCACGTTCTCACACACACATAAAGTCTTCCCGGCACAAGATGAGGCTTCTTTAGACAGCCTATTCAAAGATAGCCAAGGAAAAGTCCTTGAAGGCGTGGATAATAAAAAGGGTACCATCAATGGTGTACCAGCCGTTCAAGCAGGATATGGCGGCAGTAATCTCGGGATCATCGATCTTGATATCCAAAATATCAAGGGAAAATGGAAAGTCGTCAATTCCGATTCATCAACACGGGCAATCAACGACAAAATAACAGGAAAAAAAGCGGCTGAAGATGCAGCTGTCGTCAAAGCCGTGAAGAAGGATCACGAAGGAACGATCAAGTATGTTAACACGCCAATCGGAACGACTACAGCTCCAATTCATAGTTATTTCGCCCTTGTTCAAGACGATCCTTCCGTACAGGTCGTGACGAGCGCACAGAAATGGTATGTAGAAAAATACATTCAAAGCAACCGCCCTGAATACAAAGACTTGCCCATCCTCTCTGTAGGAGCCCCATTCAAAGCGGGTCGCAATGGCGTCGAGGAATTCACGGAAATCAAGGAAGGCGGACTGACCATTCGCAGCGCCGGTGATTTATATTTATACGATAATACCTTGAAGGCAATCAAGATCAAAGGGTCCGTGGTTAAAGAGTGGCTTGAGATGTCTGCCGGGAAATATAATACGATCGATCCTGCCAAGTCTGAGGAACAGGAGCTGCTTAATGGAAAGTTTGCCGTCTATAATTTCGATGTGATTGACGGTGTCACGTACCAAATCGATGTCACCAAGGCTCCGCGCTATGATGAAAAAGGGATAAAAGTGTCGGATTCAAGCAGGATTGCAGATTTGAAATATAATGGTGAACCAGTGGACCCGAATCAAGATTTCATCGTCGTGACGAATAATTACCGTGCTTCGGGCGGGGGGAACTTCCCGGGAGTCAAGGGCAGCGAATATGTGGTTGACTCTGCGGATGAAAATCGCCAGATCTTGATGGATTACATCACACAAGAGGGTGAGATCAATCCAACCGCTGATAATAACTGGTCGATAGCCCCGATTTCAGGCAAGGTGAACGTTACTTTCACCTCATCGCCAAAAGGTGCGGAATATTTAAAGGAAGACAGCCCGATTTCCTATACAGGCAAAAAGGATGATAAAGGCTTTGGCATTTACAAATACAATTTGGGCAAAGAAAACGTTAAGGTGCAACTGCTCGGGATCAATGATCTTCACGGCCAGCTTGATACCACCTCCGATTTCGGCGGCATCAAACAAGGGCGTGCCGATTATTTAGCCGCACACTTGAAGCAGCGGAAAGCTGAAAACCCTGAAAATACACTTTTACTTTCGGCAGGGGATGCTGTTGGGGCAAGTGCACCCGTTTCTTCTTTGATCCAGGATAAACCGACGCTTCAGTTTTTGAATAATATGAAATTCGATGTCGGGACTGTCGGTAACCATGAGTTCGACAAAGGGGTAGAAACCTTGATGGCTCAGATCAATGGCGGAAAGTCGCCAACATCCGATGTGGTATTCGATAAATTGAACTTTCCATATATAGTGGCCAATGTCGTATATAAAGACACGAAAAAACCGATTTTGGACCCTTACGTCATAAAAAAGGTCGGCGGGGTTGATATTGGGTTCATAGGTGTAGTCACGAATGCCACACCTCAAAAAGTAAGTCCGGATGGCATTAAGAATGTGGAATTCATAGAACAGGCACCTGCCGTAAATAAGGCGGTAAATGAGTTGAAAGGTAAAGGCGTCAAATCGATCGTGATCATCTCACATGACCCAGGCACGGAAAAGGAAGGGGTCATCACAGGCGAAGTGGCTGATCTTGCTAATGCCGTGGATGATGAAGTGGATGTGATCTTAGCAGGAGATAATCATGCAAAGGTCAATAACTATGTCGATAATAAATTGATCGTACAAGCTTACTCTTATGGAACGGCTTTTGAAGATGTGGATTTGGAAATCGATCCAAGCACAAAGGATATTGTTAAAAAGTCAGCTGAGATTGTTACGGTTACACAAGTTGGCATCACACCGGATGCCGGGACGACGAAATTCATCAACGACTACCTGGACATGTTCCCCGAGCTGAAAGCTCCGCTTGGGACAACGGATGAGAAAATTTTAAGAACCAATGCCTATACGCAGGAAACGGGCCTTGGGAATTTAATTGCCGATTCAATGAAGGCCGATTTGAACTCCGATTTTGCCTTCATGAATCCAGGCGGAATCCGTGCAGATATTCCCAAGGGGGAAGTCACTTTTTCCGATTTAGCTAAAATCCAGCCGTTCGGAAACGTATTGGTTAAGCTGGAACTGACTGGAGCGGAAGTGAAAACGCTGCTCCAACAGCAATGGATCGTGGAAGGATCTCCGAAAACTTTGCAAATTTCTGGACTGAGCTATACAGCCGACTTCAGTAAGCCTGTCACGGAACGTGTCACCTTATTGAAGAAAGCGGACGGAACACCGATCAAGGATACCGAAACATACACGGTGGCCGTCAATGATTTCATGGCAAGCGGCGGTGATAACTATACCGTCCTGAAAGGAAAAGAGCGTGTGTTTGGACATGCAGACCTGGAAGCATTCGTTAACTATGTGAAAGAAACCTTTAAAGGCGGAAAGATCACGGCAGAAATTGAAGGCAGAATTACGAATATCAATAATTAGTTGGGTTTACGTGAAAATTGAGCAATTACTCGTGAGTTCAGAGGGTTTACTCGTAAAAT
>NZ_JVPL01000323.1:0-3154 GCF_001054655.1 Bacillus sp. 220_BSPC | reverse complement strand
AGAGGAAGACATTTCGGATGTGAAGGCTGTGAATACGGATAAAGAGCTATTGATAGCGATCAAAGTCGAAAACTTTGATCGTTTTCGATTAAAGAAAATCGAAAAGAGCGTGAAATCAGACTTGGAAAAAGACTATCCAGATCATAAAATCTTGGTTTCGACCGATTCAAAAATGTATTTGGAACTTGATCAATTAGAACAAAAAATCCAAAAGGATAACACAAATCGGAAGGAAGTAGAAAAGGATTTTAATAAAATCAAAAGTCTGATGAAAGAAAAAACCTAAGGAGAAAGAGGAGTCGGACCATGTCGAATAAACAAAAGAAACAATTGACACCTGTTCAACAAGAATATCAAGGGATTCAAAAACATCGAGAAACAAAAAGACCAGTGGTTAAAAATTGCATAAAAGCATTTTTAACAGGAGGCCTTATTTGTCTGATCGGACAGCTCATTTCTGCCTTTTATATTTATTATTTTGATTTTACGGACCAAACAGCTGGAAATCCAACCGTAGGGACTTTAGTTTTTATTACGATGCTTCTTACAGGTTTCGGGGTCTATGATCGTATGGCTCAATTTGGCGGGGCTGGGACGGCTGTACCGGTTACTGGTTTCGGCAATGCCGTCATTTCTGCAGCGATTGAACACCGAACTGAAGGGTTCGTATTAGGGGTAGGCGGTAATATGTTTAAACTCGCAGGATCGGTTATTCTATTTGGCGTCTTTTCGGCGTTTGTCATTGCCTTGATTAAAACAATTCTTATACAGTGGGGTGGTTTGTGATGTTAGAAGGTCATCGTACATGGGTCTTCGAACAAAAGCCCGTGATTATTTCTACAGGTACAGTCGGAGGGCCATTTGAAGCAGATGGAGCTATCGCGGAAGATTTTGATCTTCTGCATGCCGATTTATGGCTTAATCAGGATTCCTATGAAAAAGCTCATAAAATAATTTTTGAAGAAGCTTGTCAAAAAGCCATGGAAAAAGGCGGAATTCAAAAGGAACAGGTTCAGTTTCTCCTTGCCGGAGACCTAATCAATCAAATTACTCCGACCAGTTTCGCGAGCCGAACAATTGGAGCCCCTTATTTTGGGTTGTTTGGTGCTTGTTCTACCTCCATGGAAGGATTAGCTTTAGGCGCCTATATTGTCAATACAAACGGAGCCCAATATTTATTAACAGGGGCTTCTAGTCATGATACAGCTGTTGAAAAACAATTTCGTTATCCAACGGAATACGGGGGACAAAAACCACCTACTGCACAATGGACCGTGACGGGGGCTGGTGCGGCTTTACTAAGTAATTCAGGGGATGGACCACGTGTCACTTCTGCAACAATTGGCCGTATCATCGATATGGGGTTGACGGATCCTTTTAATATGGGAGGGGCTATGGCTCCAGCTGCCGTTGATACCATTGAAGCTCATTTAAAGGAACGAAACATTGATCCATCTTATTACGATTTAATTGTCACCGGGGATCTTGGTCAGATTGGCCGTGAAGTGTCCCTTGATTTATTTAAAAAGCATGGAACCCCTATTAGGGAAGATCAGTTTCAGGACTGCGGATTAATGATTTATCGGGAAGGACAACCGGTTTTGGCAGGAGGCAGTGGCGCAGGGTGTTCAGCAACAGTCGTCTATGGTCATTTATTAAACCGAATGAAAAAAGGTGAATTTAAAAGAATGTTAGTGGTAGCAACAGGGGCCTTATTATCTCCTCTATCCTATCAGCAAAATGAAACGATTCCTTGTATCGCCCATGCGGTGTCGATTGAATACGGGGGTGAACAATAGACATGATCTATTTTTGGGCTTTTGTCATAGGTGGTTTAATTTGTGTTATTGGGCAAATTATGTTTGATGTGTTTAAACTGACACCGGGACATACGTTAAGTGCCCTTGTCGTAATTGGTGCTTTTTTAGATGGGGTAGGTTTATATGAACCCTTAATAGATTTTGCTGGGGCAGGAGCAACTGTTCCTATTACTAGCTTTGGAAATTCACTTGTACACGGGGCCTTGCAAGAAGCCGAACAACACGGGTTAGTTGGTGTACTTACAGGAATGTTTGAAGTGACCAGTGCCGGCATTTCAGCTGCCATCATTTTTGGCATGTTAGGAGCCTTGATTTTTAAACCAAAGGGATAAGGGAGGATGTAAGATGACCATCGGATCGGAAGTAAAGCAATGTCTTGCCAGCCTAAAAGGCGTAGAAGCTAGTCTATCGAGTTTAGCATTAAGAACTCAAGAAAACGAATCCAAACAAATCTTGCATGAAACGATGATGGATGTGAACGAAATAGTAACAGATTTGAAAAAAAGGGTAGGAGAATTGGAGAATGAGGAATTCCAGTATAAAGGGTTTTAAAATAACGTATAAAAAGGAGGGGTTAAGTAATGCCTGATTGGTTAGATGTATTTATACGGGCTTTGTTATTTCTTGTTATCCTTTTTTTAGTAACTAAATTGTTAGGTAAAAAGCAGCTATCTCAACTGTCTTACTTTGAGTATGTAGTTGGTATAACTATAGGTAGTATTGGGGCAGAAGTGATTACGGGACTTGAACGAAATATTTCAGTGGGGGTTATAGGAATTGTAACTACTGCGGCCATATCTTTTTTAATTGGAGTCATTTCTTTGAAAAGCAAAATGGTTCGGGACCTTGTAGAAGGAAAAGGAACGGTTTTTATCAAAGATGGAAAAATCATGGAAGATAACTTGAAGAAGGAAAGATATACAACGGATGAATTGTTAGAGTTACTTCGAAAGAAGGATGCTTTTCAGGTGTCTGATGTGGAATTTGCGGTATTAGAGGCAACCGGAGATTTATCCGTTATGTTAAAGAAAGAGAACCAGCCTTTAACGGCAAAGGATTTAAACTTGGTGGTTGCTTCCGTCAAAGAGCCTCAGACCGTCATAATGGATGGGGAAATATTGGATGAACCACTTGCGACGATTGGGCGAAGTCGAAGTTGGTTACATACTGAATTAGAAAAATTAGGGGTCACCATTGAAAATGTCTTTCTTGGACAAATAAATTCTTATGGAGAACTAACGGTGGATCTTTTTGATGATATATTGCAAGTACCATCTCCTCAAGAAAGGCCTTTACTTCTTTCGACTATGAAAAAATGCCAAGCAGACTTAGAA
>NZ_JVPL01000322.1:0-24517 GCF_001054655.1 Bacillus sp. 220_BSPC | reverse complement strand
ATGCGAAAAAGCGGGAGTGATAGTGCCAGCATAGTCGCAAAGCTGACAAGGGGCACACAGGTGACGGTGTATTCGGAATCCAAAGGCTGGGCTAAGGTCAAGGCCAATGGAAAAGAAGGATATGTCAGCACGAAGTATCTATCGGCAACGAAGCCTGGAACAGTGACCAAAGCTGCGGCAACGGTTAAAACGATAACGAAATATGTGAATGTGAGCACAGGTTCACTTAATATGCGAAAAAGCGGGAGTGATAGTGCCAGCATAGTCGCAAAGCTGACAAGAGGCACACAGGTAACGGTCTATTCGGAATCCAAAGGCTGGGCGAAAATCAAAGCCAATGGAAAGGATGGATATGTCAGCACGAAGTATCTATCGGCCACGAAGCCTGGAACAGTGACCAAAGCTGCGGCAACGGGTAAAACGACAACGAAATATGTGAATGTGAGCACGGGATCACTCAATATGCGAAAAAGTGGAAAAGCTACCGCAAGCATAGTGGCCATCCTTTCAAAAGGGACGAAAGTGACGGTGTACTCGGAATCAAATGGCTGGGCGAAAATCAAAGCCAATGGAAAGGATGGATATGTCAACACCAAATATCTGTCTGCTTCTAAGCCGGGATCGGGATCAACGGCAGCCACACCTGTAAAAACGACGACGAAATATGTAAACGTGAGCACGGGATCACTCAATATGCGAAAAAGTGGAAAAGCTACCGCAAGCATAGTCGCCATCCTTTCAAAAGGAACGAAAGTGACGGTGTATTCGGAATCCAATGGCTGGGCGAAAGTCAAAGCCAATGGAAAGGACGGATATGTCAGCACGAAATATCTATCTGCTACAAAGCCAGGAACGGGATCAACGGCAGTCACGCCTGAAAAAACGACGACGAAATATGTAAACGTGAGCTCTGGAACGCTCAATATGAGAAAAAGCGGATCGGAAAGCGCGAGCATAGTCGCAAAGCTGTCAAAAGGAACGAAAGTGACGGTGTATTCGGAATCCAAAGGCTGGGCGAAGATCAAAGCCAATGGAAAAGACGGCCATGTCAGTACCAAATATCTATCGACATCAAAACCAGGAACGGGATCAGTCACGCCTGAAAAAACGACGACGAAATATGTAAACGTAAGCTCTGGAACGCTCAATATGAGAAAAAGCGGATCGGAAAGCGCGAGCATAGTCGCAAAGCTGTCAAAAGGAACGGAAGTGACGGTCTATTCGGAATCCAAAGGCTGGGCGAAAATCAAGGCAAATGGGAAGGATGGGTATGTCAGTACTGACTATCTAACGACGATAAAGCCTGGAACGAACTCCAAACCATCCATATCTGAAAAAACGACAACCAAATATGTAAATGTCAGCTCGGGTTCACTGAATATGCGGAATAAGCCGTCGGATAGTGCTTCCGTCATTGTGAAACTGGCAAGGGGTGTAGAGGTGGAAGTCATCTCGGAATCAAATGGCTGGTCAAAAATTAAAGCGTATGGCGGAGAAGGTTATGTCAGTACGAAATATCTATCAGCAACGAAGCCAGGTTCTGTACCGGGACTGAATCCAGATGGAGAAGCAAACACATTATTTAAATATGTAAATGTAAGTGATGGCTCGAGTCTGAATATGCGGTCTGCGGCATCGGCTACCGCTTCAATTATAGCCAAGCTTGTAAATAATACGGCCGTAACGGTGTATTCAGAGTCTAATGGCTGGTCAAGAGTCACGGCCAATGGAAAAACCGGATATGTCAGTACGCAATATTTAACGGCCAAAGCACCGGAAGGTCCGGGAAGCTCGAATGGATCGGTAATCAGGATCGATAAAGAGTATAATCTTACGATGGAAAAGATGGTTGAAGTTCAAATGGCCGTAAACGGGCAGACGGATAAGAAGTATAAAACCTACATACGTGAAGATGGATTAACTTTAATCAATTCAACAAAAGGCACCGTTAGAGGAACTGGATGGCGTGTCAGGGGCGGAGCTGGATCGAATTATTGGGCAGTCGGTCCTGTAAGCAATAATCAATCATTGACTATTAAATCAAAAGTAAGGGGCTCTGACGGATACTATTGGTATGAGGTGGACTATAACAAGACATGGGTAAATGCCAGTCCCGAAGATATGGAATATAATCTTAACCCAAATAATTTCGTGAATGATCCAGTCCGTTCATTCCAATTCGTCAAGCTCTCCCAAGTCACTAACATGAACGTTTCTGAGGTGAATAATAGAATCCTTTCAGGCAAAGGGATACTGCAAGGCAAAGCGGCAACCTTCACTGCGGCAGGGGAAAAATACGGGGTCAATGAAATCTACCTGATTTCACATGCTTTGCTGGAGACCGGGAATGGCACTTCACCATTAGCGACTGGCGTAAAGGTGAACGGGAAAACGGTCTATAATATGTATGGAGTCGGGGCGTTTGACGGAACGGCGCTAAGCAGCGGCGCTCAATACGCCTATAATGCAGGCTGGTTCACCCCGGAAGCGGCCATCATAGGCGGTGCTGAATTCATCGCCAAAGGATATATCTCTGCTGGACAGGACACGCTTTATAAAATGAGGTGGAACCCTACAGCTGCAGAGAAATATGGATATGCATCACACCAGTATGCGACTGATATTGGCTGGGCAACAAAACAAGTGAAGCAGATTTATAATTTATATAGTTTATTAGATTCGTATAAATTGACGATTGAGGTTCCTAAGTATAAATAAAGGAACAGGAAAAAACACATGAGTCCGGCTCATGTGTTTTTTTTGCTACTCAGTTTTATCCTTTTCCAGAATCCCCTTGACGACATCCTCGATCGTCACCACTCCCAACGCCTTTTCCAAGGCAAGTTCAGCAACTGAAAAGATGGGCTCTATTGTATCTTGTATATTTCTTCCAACAGTGCATGCTGGATTAGGATTTTCATGAATTCCAAATAATTCTTTATCGGAGACAACGTTGACAGCGTGATAAACATCGAGCAAAGTGATATCCGACAATTCCTTGGCCAATGTCGCTCCGGCGATACCCGGCCGAACATTCACTAAACCTGCATTCTTCAGCATGCCAGTGATTTTTCTGATTAAGGCTGGGTTGGTGTTTACACTTTTGGCAATAAAATCGGAAGTGTTAACGCCTTCTTTGTTTATTTCTAAAAGAGATAATATATGGATTCCTACGGAAAAGCGGGTACTGATGGACATCTCTTTTTTCTCTCCTTTAAAATCTCTATTCCTATATAGTATAAATTATTTAACATGTAATTCAAGTGGTTACAAGTTATAATGACCTGCAAGAATAATATTTATCCATTAACCGTTTCCTTGTCAAGTCACGCCGTTGCTGCAAAGGCAAAAATAAAAGGTATGTGTAATTGACAAACAAGCATGGTGAAACTTATATTATAACGTGTAAATGAATCAGTTACAGGTGAAAGGTGCAGGAAGGGGGAACTGAAATCGGCCGCCATGGCTGGATAAGAAATATCGACACAACTACAAGTGATGGAGGTATATGATGGCTAATAAAAAAAAGGGTAATCAAAAACAATCTTCAGCATTCACGTTTTGGATCATCGGGTTAATCGCTGTAATCATTATTGGCTTTATATTTTTAGCAAATGGGAAAAAAGACGAAGATACAGCCGTTAATGAAATCGATTATAAATCACAACCTTATTTGGGAGAAAAATCGGCTCCTGTCCAAATAGTGGAATTTGGGGATTATAAATGTCCAGTCTGTAAGACATTCGAGGAGCAATTCTTCCCTTCTATACAAAGTGAATTGATTGATACAGGAAAAGCGCAATTTTATTTCATGAATTATTCGTTCATTAACGTCGATTCAACCAGATCCGCTAAATTCGCGGAAAGTGTTTATCAGGAATTAGGCAATGAGACTTTTTGGGAATTTCATGAGCTTTTGTTCGATAAGCAGCCAGCTGACCTGAAATATGAAAAGCAAGATGTCTTTACGGACAAATTCTTAGAAGAAACATTGAAAGAAATCGCAAATGACAAAGAAGTTAAAAAAGTCGTTACCTCTTTTAAAGCCAAAAAGTCCGAGGACCAATGGAACAAGGATATGGAGTTGGCCGACGAATTAGGTGTTACTGGAACACCTTCCTTATTCGTCAATGGCAAGAAGTTTGAAGGAAATACAATCGATGATTTAGTGAAAATGGTTGATGATGCAGCGAAGGAGAAATAGTGATGAACAAGCCACTATTACTTTCTTGGATCCTGTCCATCATCGCCACTGCCGGAAGTCTCTACTTTAGTGAGATTCTCCATTATGTACCCTGCACCTTTTGTTGGTACCAAAGGATCCTGATGTACCCGCTCGTCATCTTATTGGGCCGGGCCTTTTATGAACAGGACCTGAAAATCTATCGATACATCCTCCCATTATCGATTTTGGGCATGGCGGTGTCAGGGTATCACTATAGTCTGCAAAAAATTCCAGCACTACAGCATTTCGAAATGTGCCAAAGCGGGGTTCCCTGCTCAGGTGAGTATATAAATTGGCTAGGATTCATCACGATCCCGTTTTTGTCCTTCATCGCCTTTACGCTCATCACAATCTGCATGGCACTGCTAATGAAAAAGAAAATCAGCATGTAATCAAGCGCACCATTCTAAAAGGAATGGTGCGTTTTTATATATATCGGATGAAAAATCAGGATATAACATCAAAAATCGGACTATATCGACGAAAATCAGCAATATATCATCAAAAATCGGATTATATCGGCGAAAAACAGGATATATCATCGAAAATCGGATTATATCTGCGAAAAACAGCAATATATCAGCGAAATCTGAATTATATCGACGAAACACCTCTAAATAATAAAGTTGACAAAACGTTAACTTGTAACTTATATTGTTACATGTAAGTAATTTAGTTACAACTAATATTTCAAAACAATATATAGGAGGAATGTAAAATGAAAATCGGTATTATTGGTGCGAGCGGAAAAGCTGGAAGTCTGATTTTAAAGGAAGCATTGACTAGGGGACATGAAGTTACGGCCATTGTCAGGGATGAAGCTAAAGTCCAAATTCAAGGAGCTTCCGTACTGGAAAAAGACGTATTCGATTTGAAAGCAGAAGATATTAAAGAATTCGATGTTGTAGTGAATGCGTTTGGCGCTGCTCCGGGGAAAGAACATCTGCATGTGGATGCAGGAAAAAACTTGATTGAAGCAATGAAAGGGGCTCCACAAACGAAACTGATCGTTGTTGGAGGAGCTGGAAGTCTTTTTGTTGACGAAGCAAAAACGATCCGTGTCCTGGATACGCCTGATTTTCCTAAAGAATATTTTGCAACAGCGTATAATCAATCCAAGAACCTTGGAGATCTGCAAAACTCCACTGATATCCAATGGACGTTCATCAGTCCTTCCGCCTTCTTTGATCCGGAAGGAAATAGAACAGGTGGGTATAAACTGGGTAAAGACAACCTTCTTGTAAACTCAAAGGGCGAAAGCTATGTAAGTTATGCCGATTTTGCCCTTGCAGTACTTGATGAAATTGAAAATCCGCAGCACATCAACCAGCGCTTTACCGTTGTTGCCGAAGCTGAATAATTTAGTGACGTCTCTCCTCTGGGGTGACGTTTTTTTACGATAGAAACTTCTGAATCGGCGCAGACTCGCCAAGGAAGACCGTTGATGTATATTTCATCGCTGATGAGGATCAAAGAGCCGACGGTGGGCACCGATAGGGAAGAAGCCGAGTAATAGAAATTGAAGCAGGTGAGATGATCAATAATTGATAAGTCTTTAGATCTATTAGCTGTGAGTAAGAAAATAAGGCCTTTTCCTTAAGAATCGGGGAAAGGCCTTAAATATTTTGGTTGCGCTTACAAATGAAGGAATTTTTTCTGTTAATATATTTACAAAAAACGAGTCTATGTTACTATGAAAAGGATGATTCAGAAAAAATTGGGGAGTTTTGTTGATTTATCCTAATATGAAGGAGTTACAAAGAATGAAAAAAGTTAAAAAGGCCATTATACCTGCAGCGGGATTGGGAACCAGATTCTTGCCCGCAACGAAGGCTATGCCTAAAGAAATGCTGCCAATAGTCGATAAACCAACTATACAATATATTATAGAAGAAGCCGTGAAAGCGGGTATTGAAGATATAATCATTGTCACAGGAAAGAATAAACGAGCGATAGAAGATCATTTTGATAATGCGTACGAACTAGAGAATAACTTGATTGAAAAAGGGAAATTCGATTTATTGGAGAAGGTGAGATACCCATCCAATTTGGCTAATATCCATTACATTAGGCAAAAAGAACCGAGAGGCCTCGGACATGCTGTTTGGTGTGCACGTAACTTTATTGGTGATGAGCCATTTGCCGTCCTTTTAGGCGATGATATCGTGGAAAGCGATGTGCCCTCCCTGCGTCAATTGATCAACGAATATGATGCGACAGGTTCGTCCATCATTGGTGTGCAGCCGGTGAATGAGAGTGAAACACATAGATATGGCATCATCGACCCGCTTACGCAAGAGGGCAGGAGATACGAAGTGAACCGTTTCGTCGAAAAACCAAAACAAGGAACGGCACCATCCAACTTAGCCATAATGGGAAGATACATACTGACTCCGGAAATATTCGACTTCCTGGCCAAGCAGGAAACAGGGGCTGGCGGTGAAATCCAGTTAACGGATGCCATCCAAAAACTGAATGAAATCCAAAGTGTCTTCGCTTATGACTTTGAAGGAAAACGCTATGATGTCGGAGTTGTCGATGGCTTTGTGAAAACGACAATTGAATTTGCCCTGCAACGTCCCGATTTAAGAGACGACATTTTAAAAGTAATGGAAAATATCCTCGAAATGCACAAGGCAGTGGATAAGTGATCTTTTAAATTAATAGAGTAATTAGTTTAGAAAAAATCTCCAACTATTGATCATTCATAGTTGTTATTTTTGGTTACTGAAATGCAAACATAATTTTGAATGGTGAATATAAATCCATAAAAGGGGATGCCTATTTAGTGAATAAGAAGGTAATAAAAAGAAAAGTCGATTTCCTTAAACAACCTATCGTTCATTTCCTATTAAAGGAAAATCATCAGCGTGTAAATAGATATGCAAAGTATTATGAGAAATTAAGCATTCAAAAAAACACCATTCTATATGAGAGCCGTGATGGAAACAGTATGACCGACAGTCCATACGCGATGTTTAAATATATGCTGGAAAATCAGGACTACCAAGATTTTATGCACATTTGGTCAATCCAGGATTTCAGTGTACTCTCAGGTGTAATGGCGAAGTATAAGGATATGCCGAATGTTCAATTTGTTCAACGTAATTCAAAGGAATATTTAAAGTGGTTGGCAACAAGTGAGTATTTAATCAATAATTCCACATTCCAGTCTTTCTTCATCCCTAAAAGCGATCAGATTTACATCAATACCTGGCATGGTACGCCCCTTAAGAATATGGGCTTTGATATACCCGGTAACCCTTCGGTCTCTCAAAACGTTGTCAGGAACTTCTTGAGTGCAGATTTCATTTTGAGCCCTAATGCCCATACTACCAACATATTTACACATAGCTATAAGTTAAATGGATTGTATAAAGGTGAAATAATAGAAGAAGGATATCCGAGGATCGATTTGACTCTGAATACGAATCCGGGGGAGTATAAGGATTATTTAAGGACCCTGGGTTTGAATATCAGTGATGCTAAGGAAAATATTTTATATGCCCCGACTTGGAAGGGGACGAACCTTGCCAAGGTGGATAATGATCTTCTTCAAATCATTGCTGATATTCATTATTTACAAAGTCAAATCGGTGAACAATATAACCTATTAATTAAGGTGCATCCATTTCTATATAAAGAAGCGGCCAAGCATTCGGAAATCAAGGATCGGCTAATACCAGACCATGTGGATACAAATGAATTGCTTGCTGCAGTCGATTTGCTTATCACGGATTATTCCAGCATTTTCTTTGATTACCTTGTTACCGATAAGCCCATTCTATTTTACACTTGGGATACGGACGTTTATGCAGAGCAAAGGGGACAATATCTCCAAAATGACGAACTTCCGGGACCCATGCTTTTTAACTCAAAAGAATTGGCGCTAGCCATTAAAGATATTAAAGATGTGGAATTGAGATATTCCGATAAATATAAAAAAATGCAGGAAAAGTTCACGAACCATGAGGATGGAAAAGTAACAGAGAGAATAGTCAAAAATATATTCAATAAGTCTACGAAACAACTAAACACAATTACCGGGCTGGATACGGCAAAGGAAAAAATATTAATTTATCCGGGCGGTTTGAGGGATAACGGGATTACATCTTCTTTCCTTAACTTAATGAATAATATTGATTATGATAAATATGATGTCAGCTGTTTCACGGCCACTCCTCACTCATACGAGGTTTTGAAAAATATGGGCAAGGTTAATAAGAATGTGCGTTTTCTATTCAAACCTGGCTTGCCTGTTTATAACATATTGGAAGTCTATAAAGATAAATTCATCCATAACAGAGGGGAAAGAGGTTTCTTAGGGAAGAAGCTTTACCCGGAAAATGCCTATATTAGAGAGCATGCTCGTTTATTCGGCAAAACAAAGTTTGATTTTGTTATCGATTTTAGCGGTTATAGCCATTATTGGGCTAAATATCTGCTGGCGGCGGATGCAAAAAAGAAAGTTTGTTATATGCATAATGATTTGCTTTCTGATAGTGAACGCATCATTAACGGAAAGAGACCTCACCGGATTAATCTAAGAGGGATTTTTTCGGTATACAATCGATTTGATAAACTGGTAAGCGTGTCTGAGGGAACGATGGAATTAAACCGAAATAATCTATTGGAGTATGCAGACTTCGATAAATTTGATTATGTAATGAATTCCATCAACCCAGATAAAATCCTTCAAATCGAGTCAAATGAGCCTGAAGGTAGTGAAAATGATGAAAAGGCGATGATCACAGAAAACTTCAAAGCGAGGGCGATTTTAAGGGATGTCAAGGATAATCCTGTTTGGAATACCCTTCCGGGACTTTCGAATGCCGCTCAAATTCCATTGGAAGAACGATTTGAAGGTGCTGAAATCGTGATTTCGAGGAAAGCCTATGCTGATCAAAAGACTTTTTATAAATTAAGTCATGACAATCAAATAATAGGCTGGATTGGTGAAGAAGCTGTGGAGCTTCTGCCAGACAGCATTATTTATGAAAAAGAAGTGGATAAAATTGCAAGGTTAGTAAGACCACGATCGAACTATATTTGGTCCTTGCCGTATAAAGTTGAAGGAACGTACAAAGTTTCCGGCAGTCATGATTTTAAAGGGATCATTGTAAAAGTCGATAGGGAAGCAAAAACCCAGCATTCGATTTATAGCAGAATATCAGTAAAAGACAAGATCATAGGCTGGATAGATAATTCTGCTTTATCCGTGCTTGAACATTGTACAATCAATGAAGACATGAGCTATAATGACAAGCTGCAAATCATGATGAAAAGAAAATATATAATATCGAGAAACTATAAAAACAATAAAAAGTTCATCGATAAGATCGAGAATAGAACGCTGAAGGAAATAAACACCGGTAATCAAAAGTACGGTAAAATAACCAACCCGGAAGATCATACAATCTGGACGAAGGCATATCCGAACTACAAGGCTAAAAGAGTGAGCAAGGCAATCGATTTTGAAGGGCAAATCGTCAGAATCATCAAGTATAATAGAACAAACAAAGGCGGCTATTACCTTTTCGAAATCGATAATAAGAAAATAGGCTGGTTAAATACGGGGGCATTCGAAATCATAGAAGAGCCAATCCTGTTAAAAGAACGGGAAGTGCGTGGCACTGCCGAAATTAACTTAGGCGATTATCATATATGGGATAAGCCTTATGGGCTGCAAGATGCCATGGTCTTGGAAAATGGGCCAACCTTTAATGGCCGGATCGTTGAATTCGATAAAGAAGCGGTTACTCAACTTGGTACGTATGCCCATATATCATTGGATGGGGTATCTATAGGCTGGATCGATAAACAGGCGTTAATCGTACAAGAGGTCCATGGGTTGGAAGTGAATGATCAATTCGTTCCATATCCTGATAAAAATGATTTTAACTTTGTCAATATGGGAAGGTTATCACCTGAAAAAGGGCAAGATAATTTGATTCGTGCATTCGCAGGCTTTCATGGGAAACACAAAAATAGTAAACTGTATATTTTAGGACAAGGACCTTTAAAGGAAGATTTGCAGGCAATCATTGATGAACTGGACTTAAATCATTCCATTCATCTTTTGGGTCAGCTTGAAAATCCATTTTCGTTCATGGAAAAATGTGATTGCTTCGTTCTTTCCTCACATTATGAAGGCCAGCCTATGGTATTATTGGAGGCAATGACCTTAGGAATGAAAATCATGGCTACTGATATAGTGGCTAACCGGACCGTTTTGGAAAACGGTAAATATGGTTTGCTTGTCGAAAATAGCATAGATGGACTGGAAAAGGGCTTATCTACCATGGTTAGTGATGATAATCCTAAACTAGCGAAGTTTGATTACACCCAATATAATGGATTGGCCATGGAAACCTTCAATAAATGCTTATAAAACGAGGGAGGTCCTTATAATCAGACCTCCCACTAATGACATATGCGAGATTTAAAGATTCATTCAAGCTTAAAGTAAAAGGGGTAATACTATATGATTTTGGTCGTTGGCGGTGCAGGATATATTGGAAGTCATCTTGTAAAAGAGTTAGTGAAAACTGAAGAGGTTGTCATTCTGGATAATCTCTCAACTGGATTTCGTTCGCTGGTTGATTCGAAGGCCACCTTGGTGGAAGGGAATTTAGGGGACGAAGCGGTCTTGAATGAAATTTTCCTTAAGTATCCGATTAAAGCGGTCATGCACTTTGCCGCTAATAGCTTGGTCGGGGAGTCTGTTCAAGATCCTTATAAATACTATGATAATAATGTAGGTGCAACTCTTACATTATTGAATACCATGCTCAAGCATGATGTTAAGAATTTCATTTTTTCATCAACGGCAGCTACGTACGGGATACCAAATGTGGATATGATTGATGAAGATCAGCCAACGAATCCGATTAACCCATATGGCCGCTCGAAATTGATGGTGGAACAGATCTTAGGGGACTTTGCAAAGGCATATGGACTTCATTATGTCGTCTTGCGTTACTTCAATGCGGCTGGAGCACATGCGTCAGCAGAAATCGGTGAAAGCCATGATCCGGAAACACACCTGATTCCAATCATTTTACAGCATTTATTAGGTCAACGTGAGAAGATTTCCGTGTTTGGTACGGACTATGACACAGAAGATGGCACATGCATTCGTGATTATATCCATGTAACGGATTTAGCCCAAGCTCATATAATCGCGCTTCAAGCCCTATTATCCGGGAAGAAAGATACGGCCATCTACAACCTTGGGAATGGAAAAGGATTTTCGGTTAAGGATGTAATCGACACTTGCGAAAAAGTCACAGGAGTTAAACCGACAGTTGAGTATGCAGACCGTCGCCCTGGAGATCCAGCCCGCCTGGTTGCTTCGGCCAATAAGATATATGAAGAACTTGGTTGGAAAGCATCGATAAATTTGGAAGAAATCATTGAAAGTGCGTGGAAATGGCATAAATCTCAAATGAATTAATGGTCCCTTGGGACTCGATAGTCATTTCAGGCTGTAGACAAACTCGAAGGAAAACGAGTTTGCCTGCAGTTTTTTTATTTGAAGAAGTTGCAGGTGATTGGAACGTAGGTACGAGACTCCTGCGAGAAAAGTGTGGCCGAGTAATTGTATAATAGTCAGAAAATAAAATCAATGGTTGTTTCACTTACTATAGGACGAAAAAGGGATATGGATAGAGATATAGAATTACTATTAAATAGAAGCACCATTCATTTAATAGGAGATGTTAGATTTGAAAACGGTAAGGGTTTTTCATTACGATGCGTTCAGCAGTAAACCGAATAAAGGAAATCCGGCAGGTGTGGTTTTAGATGCGGATGGACTGACCGAAAAGGAAATGCAGGATATAGCGATGAAGGTGGGGTTCAATGAAACCTCTTTTCCAATGGATTCCGATATTGCCGATCTTAGAATCCGTTATTTTACACCGGGACACGAAATGAATCTTTGCGGACACGCGACAATGGCTACCATCCATGCACTGAAGACCAGGGGATTATTGGATAAAGATGAGCTGATGATTGAAACAGGAGCGGGAATATTGCCAATCAAGATCCATACGACGGCGGGTCCTGATATATATATTACGATGAAGCAGGCCGCGCCGCAGTTTGAAGCGTTTAACGGAGATAAAGGTGGCTTAGCCAGTTCCCTCGGCCTTGATATAGAAGATCTGGAAAGTGAATTACCTATTGTTTATGGAAGTACAGGTTTATGGACTTTACTGGTTCCGGTAAAAGAAAGAAGTTCATTTAAAAGGATGAAGGCCAACAATAGCCTGTTTCCGCAATTATTAAAGGAAATGCCAAGAGCTTCCGTTCATCCCTTTTGCCTGGAAACGTACGATAGTGATGCCCATATGCATGCCCGGCATTTTTCCTCGCCCTATTCAGGTACGCTTGAAGACCCGGTTACAGGAACGGCTTCAGGTGTGATGGGCGCTTATTATGCAAAATACATAAAGGATGATCTTGAAGATGAGGTGCATTTGTTAATCGAACAGGGGCATGAAATCGGAAAGGATGGCAGAGTTCGCATTACAGCTACCAAGAACGATGGCACATATGATATTGAAATCACCGGCAATGCTGTCTACGTTAAAGAATTTGAAGTGGAAGTCTAAAGGTTCATACTGAGATATAAGTCTGAAAAAGTATATGGAAAAAACCCTGTGCTAAGACGTTACGTGTCTTAGCACAGGGTTCTTGTAAATCTGAAAAACGGGGTGGATGCGACAATCGCTGTCCTTTAGATGAGGGTCACGCCGCTAAGATCAACCTTTGCTCCATGTAAAAAGTTGTAAGTGAGTTTATCCATCGAAGCTCCAGTAAAGTCGATTTTCTTTAAATCGGACATCCGAAATTGAACATTGATGAGGGTGGTATCGCGGAATGATGCCTTTCTCAATGAAGAGCCTTCGAAAATGGTTTGTTTGAAAGTTTCCCCATCGAATATAAGACCAGATAAATTACAGCTTTTAAAATGGGTTTTATTATAAATGCTGTTCTTGAAAGTTACGCCTTTTAAATTGGCACTTTTAAATAAGGTGCCAGTTAAATTGGCGTTTTCGAAGATGCAATGATCTAAGTTACTGTTTTTAAATGTGCTGTTCGTCAGGTCGGAATGACTGAAGTCAGAACGGCTTAAATCGCAGGAATTGAACTTCCCATCATGGACCGAAACCGAGCGGAAGTCGGAATCCAATAAGCGATGCCTGGAATAGTCCATGCTTATCGCCTGCTCAAGCACATTGTATTGTAAGTTGAGGGATTCCATGAGCTCTGATACCTCCCCAATCGAATCAACAGTCAGCTTGAACGCTTCCTGTTCACTGGCACCATTCCTTCTATGGTCATCGTATTTTTCCAGTAAGTTTTGCAGCAGTTCTTCTTCCAATTCCGTTGCTGTTTTTGCACTTTTGTACGGGGCAAAAATGCCATGAACATGTGCATTCAGTTTTTCAATCAAATTTCATCTTCCCTTCTTAGAGAAGGCGCTCAAGTATTCGCTTGGCCTGCTCCCAGTCATTTTTATTTTGGATATATGTGTTTTCCCCGATTGTGGTGATTTTGTAATATTTCCTTCTTCCGCCTTGTGTGGCATCTCCCCAATAAGAGATGATGCATCCATCCTTTTCCAGCCGTTTCAGGCTGGAATACATCGTCGCTTCCTTAATTTCATATTGCTCATTGGAATTCGTATATATCAGTTTGCTGATTTCATAACCATATTTATCGCCACTTTGCAGGAGTTTTAGAATCATCGTATCTACATGTCCGCGAAGCAAGTCAGAGGATAGTTGTCGTTGAACCAAATCCTCACCTCCTTTGGTATATCTTATAGTATATTACTATGACAGTCAATGTAGTTTGGTTACTATGGATCATACAGATTTGGAGGGTTTATGAAAAGAAACATGCCAATTTTAGTGAATTACTGCATCGCATATACTTTTTAATTGTACTAATTTTCCAGAGATAATAACCGCTTGGAAGGAATTTATCATGTTTCATGGAAGATGTATGTAAGGGGGTGGGGATGTTGAATAATTCGTGGAATAAAGTGATTTATAAATTTTGGTCGCCGGTTTATGACAAAATCTTCAACTCTCATCTCTTTTTAGATGCCAGGAAAAGACTGTTTGAAGAGATGGATTTTCATGATCATGCAAAGGTCCTGTTTGTGGGAGTAGGTACGGGGGCCGATTTGGAGTTGATCAAAAACCTTGACCTTGAGATAACGGCAATAGACCTGTCGGCGGATATGCTAAAAAAAGCGATGGGGAAATTTGATGATGCATCGATCAGTTTCCTCGAGATGGATGCACAGCACATGGAATTCGCTAATGAATCGTTTGACTATGTAGTGGGAAGTTTGGTTCTTTCCGTCGTACCTGATGCCAATGAATGTCTTCGGGAAATGATCAGGGTTGTAAAAGGCGAGGGGAAAATAATACTATTCGATAAGTTTATTTCTAAAGATGAACGGCTTTCAGTGCCCAAAAAGCTTCTGAGGCCGATCATTCGATTTTTAGGAACGGATATTGGCTTGAGGTTTGAAGACTTGTTCAGTGGACATGAGAAGAATATGGAAATTGAAGAAGATCGGCCGATCATGCTGAATGGAATGTATAGAAAGATAATCATCAGTAAACGGTTGTGAGGACATCAGGATACCACATAGAGCTGAGTTTTATTTTTTTTAAACTAAACCGGATACGCTGTAAAGAACATGTAATATTTGACATGCATGTATAAAACCCATGTCTTCCCTAACGTGGTTAATGAGCTGATCATCCGGTTATTGAGTAAGAATGGGTCATATCATCAGAAGGCAGTTTGCATGCATCATTGATACCTTTAAATTCCAGTGAGCATTATATAACAACAAGGTCCACTGGTGTCTGAACGTCATATGTAACGTATTTTTGATGCGGCTGTTACAGAGGCACTGGGCGAAATGAGTATAATTAAATGGTGGGATAAAATGGAAGAGGTGATGGTTTTGTCGGAGACGATTACAACCTATGAAGATCTGTTGAACATGCTGGACTCATTATTGCGTGAACCAACTGGATTCTGGAATGGTTTTTATGAAGATCGCACAAAAGGGGTTCCCTTTTTCGGAAATTTCCCTGATGAGAATTTGGTTTCATATTTTGATGGTGGGTTAATTGGGCCAGGGAAGGTTCTTGAGCTTGGATGCGGACCTGGCAGAAATGCCATTTACCTTGCTCAAAAGGGCTGTTCCGTTGATGCGGTGGACCTTTCGAAGGAAGCCCTTGAATGGGGAAAAGAACGGGCAGGAGATAAAAATGTCCAAGTGAACTTCATTCAAGGGAATATATTTGATTTGGATATTGCAAAAGGGCAATATGACTTCGTATATGATTCAGGTTGTTTTCACCATATTGCTCCACATCGAAGGATGAAATATTTGGAGATGGTGAAAAAGGCGTTAAGGCCTAAGGGGTTGTATTCGATCACTTGTTTTGTCGAAGGCGGCATATTGGGTGGTTCAGATATTTCAGATTGGGAAGTATATAGGCAAAGAAGCCTTAAAGGCGGTTTAGGTTTTACCGAAGAAAAACTCAGAATGATCTTCAAGGAATTCGAAGTGGTGGAAATACGGAAAATGAAGAAAATGGAACAATCGGATGAAACCTTTGGGGTGCAAGGTTTATGGACGGCTTTATTTAGGAAATGAGAAGGCGAAATGGTTTTAAACGGAGGATCTGGGATCAGGTCCTTTTTTGTGTGGGAATTGTTAACAAAAAATAAAAATGGTAAACTATAACAAAACTATGAAGTTTTGGGAACGCAGATTTACCAGAATGATAGATGAAGGCTTTTGCTGATCTTTTTTTAAAAAACATGGTTTCAAAAACAGCTGGGAAGGTATATGGAAAGAGGGGGCCATCAGGCATCAGAGAGCATAAGGTTTTAAGTATGGAAGTTGTCTTCGATGCTTGCTTTGTTGATAATATTTCAATTCCCTGACAATGCCGTTTTCAGCGCTAGATTTTTCGATTGCTTTTTATAAAAACTAAATAGGAGGAGTTTATGCACGTAAATAAAGAATTATATTCCTTTTTATTGGGTGTGGCAGCACAATTGACTGAGGATTGGTACGCATCATTGAATAAGAGTGATATTGCGGGTGTATATAGCTCAACCGATCCCAAAGTGATTAAAAAACTTAAGCAGCAAAATAATGAATTCCATTTACGTTTCTTTCAGGTTTTTGATACAGAGGAGAGGGAATTCTTTAAGCAGCTTGGTGATTGGATTGAAGAAATCGGTCAGGATGAGCAGCATTTAAACACACCCATTTATTTTATATTGAGGGAGTTTTTCCGTACGCAAGAGCAATACCTGGATTATATTGACCGGTTTGTGAAATTGCATGGAGATCAATATACACAGGAGGAAATAAACTCCTGGTATCGGATAGTGGTGAAGGTATTCAGTGAAGTGATGGAGAGGTTTACGGAAGCGAATCATAGGTATGCCAATAAAATCATGAAAGCCCAACAGGCAACGATCGATGAATTGAGCACACCCATCATTTCCCTTAAAGATAACACGGCATTGCTTCCCCTGATAGGCGATATTGACACGACGAGGGGCATGTCCTTGCTTGAAAACACCTTACAAAAGTGCGCTGAAAAAAATGTCACCAGACTTTTCATTGACCTATCCGGCGTTCATGCAATAGATAGCGGATCCGCACACAAGCTGTCTCAATTGATTGAATCCTTGCATTTGATCGGAATTCAAACAACCCTTTCAGGACTTCGGCCGGAAATAGCCATGACTGCCGTTAAGCTTCAACTTCCTTTTGATAAAGTGACGATAAAGTCCACTCTTGCCCAAGCGATCAGTACGATAAAATAATACATACATATCCAGGGCACGGGCATGTTCGTTATAAATTTCATCGAGAAGACCTCCATATGGCGGTCTTCTCGTATGTATTAGCCTCAAAATAGGAGCAAGGGCCGGAACCTGCCGGATTTTATTCAATATTGGCAAAGACGGCCAGATCTTCTTTATTGCCAACCACTAAAAGCATATCTTTTTCATGGATATCCTGATCCGGTGACGGTGCTATGATAATTTCTCCATTACTCACGATGGCAATGACGCTGATATTATATTTTGCCCGTAAATCAAGCTCCCTGAGGCTTTTTCCCTTCATGCTCATGGGGAGGATGATTTCCTCGATATTGTATTCTTTAGAAAGCTCTATATAGTTCAGCATGTTAGGGGAAAGGAGCTGATTCGCGACCCGTTCCCCCATATCCCTCTCAGGATAGATGACCCAGTCGGCACCGACTTTTGTGAGCACCTGACCGTGATTTTTATTAAGTGCTTTGGCAATGACCTTTTTGATCCCAAGCTCTTTTAAAAGCAAGGTAGTTAAAATGCTCGATTGCATGTCATTTCCGATGGCTACGATGACACAATCGAAATTACGGATTCCGATTGCTTTCAATGTCTCTTCTTCGGTCGTATCCGCCATGACTGCATGGGTAACGTTCAGTTCCGCATTCTCGACTCTTTCCTCGTTCACATCAATACCCAAAACCTCTTGGCCTGCCGTATATAATCTATGGGCCACACTGGTTCCAAATCTGCCTAAACCTATCACGGCGTATTGTCGTTTTCCCATCTTTTACACTCCTTCATTGATTATTAACCAATCATGATTTTCCCTTTTGGACGTCGGAACGGATCTGGCTTGCGCCTCATGGCGATAGCAAAGGCCAAAGTCAAAGGGCCAACACGGCCTGCAAACATCGTGAAAATGATGAGCAGCCGGCCAACCGGTGATAATTCTGGGGTCAAACCCATTGAAAGCCCCACGGTGGCAAAAGCTGAAGTGGCTTCGAACAAAATCATCAAAAAGTCAGTTCCGCTTTCAGTGATTGTCAGCAGAATGGAGATGATTGAAACCATGAATACACCAATGAACGTAACGGATAATGCTTTAAAGATCGTTTCACTCACGATGCGGTGGCGGAACAAGACCACATCACCCTTTCCCTTGATCTGTGACCAAACCGTTCCGACAAGCGTGGCCAATGTAGTCGTTTTAATCCCGCCGCCAGTCGATCCGGGTGAAGCCCCAACGAACATCAAGAAGATGATGAGCAGTAATGTAGGCTGGGTCAAATCAGGGATATTCAACGTATTGGAGCCTGCCGTCCTTGGTGAAACCGATTGAAATAAAGACGATAACGTTTTACCCATGAAAGATAAAGGCTGCAATGTCTTGGCGTTACCGAACTCGAATAAAAAGATTAAAATTGCACCTGTGATTGTAAGGATCAAGCTAGTCATCAGAACCACCTTCGTATGTACGGATAAACGATGGGTGTCACGATATTCGTATAGTTCATTCATCACGATAAAGCCTATCCCGCCAAACGTGATGAGGAAGACGACGGTAAGGGTTACGAAGGGATCGGATACATATGGGGTCAAGCTCCTGAATTCACCCATTAAATCAAAGCCGGCATTATTGAAATTCGAGATGGAATGAAAAACCCCGTAATAGATCGCTTTGCCGGTTGGCATGTCAAAAGAAAAGCGAATCGATAAGATAAGGGCACCCACACCTTCAATGATGGCCGTGAAAATTAAAAGCCGTTTCACTAATCTGACTACACCCGCCATGGATAGATTATTTAAGGACTCCTGCAAGAGTAACCTGCCTTTTAAGGAAATCTTTTTGCCTAGAAGGAAAAAGAAAAACGTCGCAAATGACATGAACCCTAATCCGCCTATCTGAATCAGTGTTAAGATGACCAACTCACCAAAAGTGGTGAAAGTCGATCCCGTATCCACTACGACAAGCCCTGTTACACAAGTAGCGGATGTTGCGGTGAATAAAGCATCCAGAAAAGAAAGACCATTCCCACTTTCAGTGGAAATCGGCAGGGTCAATAAATAGGACCCGATAAGTATCAGGATGACAAAGCCGAGTACAAGTATTTTTGGCGGATCTAACAAATTTTTTGCTTTTATCAAATTGATCATCCCTACTGTATGACTTTTAATCAACAATCTGCTTTTCGAATCTTTTTAAAAGCATAATAAAAAGACCTGCGAAAACATCGTATAGCTGTATTGCCACAAAAAGCGTGCAAAAAAAGCTTCCGAAATAGGCGGTCTTATGACCTCCTTCGCTTTAGCCGACGAAGTTAGCTGACGGGTAGGATGGCGAAAGAGCTGATCTCATCCCTTCTGCAAGGCAGAATTAACCCCAAATGATTGGGTCCTCCGTACTCATTTACCATGAGTTTTGGCCGAAATGCATTAAATTGATAAACGTATTCTACTCCCATCATTTAGCAGTTGTAAACCCCTAAATCATAAAAATATATTTCTTTAACAAAACTGAAAATTTACGTTTTATTTACATTTAGAAAACGTATTGACAAATATTAGTTAGCACATTATGATAGGTTCGATTAATCCAATTATGATAACCGGCATCGATGTACTTTATTCAATAATTTCAAGCAGAACATGCTATTGCCAATCAAAATTTGTAGTAGATATATTATGTTTCTTTTGTAAAAGATAAAGAAAAAAGCAGTACATTATTAGTTAAATTCAATACATTTTATTAAAAAGGCGGGCAATTATGGAGAAGACGTTCAATAGATATGTTATTAATGCTACAGGCAAGGGTGGCCAAACATATTTAACACAATGCCAGGATAAAGATGCACTAAGGAAATGGATAGCCGATCATGAGGATCAAATCATCATGAATGAATTAAGGATAACGGATAAGAAAAAGAATCCGTTTTTAAAATTGTTTTCCCCAAGGTAAATCAACTGATTCCAACATTCATTTGCGGTATTCAATTATTGTAATTCCCTGTGTTCTATCCAGGAACGCTGAGCGAAAAATCCATATCTTGTTTTGCTTTTAAACTCATTTATTTTGAATGAGTTTTTTTGCGTTATATACAGTTTTGGACCGAAAATGTTAAAATTTAGTAATACCAATATGGACGTAGAGAAGAGAAAAGTAAAATGAAATGATCACTTTCCGAGAGCAGCCGAGGATTGTTGGGGATGTATGGTGACACATGAAGGTGGCATCAAATTGATCCGTCCCGAGACGGATTGCTTGGGGACGGGGTTTTATATGTACGGACAAAGGGGGAGAAGCGATGACATTAAGAAATGCATTGGTATCCTGGAAATACCCTTCCATTCTTTTGTGCGGAATAGGTATCTCCAACTTCGGTTCTTGGGTTTATTTCATTGCCCTTAATTTAATCGTTCTGGATATGACTGATTCAGCCTTGGCGGTAGCTGGACTTTATATCGTTAAACCGATGGCTGCCATATTTACGAATGTGTGGGCAGGGAGCGTGATCGACCGGATAAATAAGCGGAACCTGATGGCGGCACTTGACCTATTTCGCACGGTATTCATAGTCTTGCTGCCTTTGACTTCTTCTATTTGGGTCATGTATTCCCTTGTCTTCGTGATCAATATGGCAGGGGCCATGTTCGGAACAGCATCTAGGTCATATATAACAAAATTAATACCCATTGAACAGAGGAAACGATTTAATTCATTACGAAGCTTAATGGATTCTGGAGCTTTTTTGATTGGACCGGCGCTAGCGGGTATCCTTTTCTTGATCGGTACTCCCGTTTTAGCGATTTATATTAACGCGGCTGCCTTATTGTTATCCGGTATCATCACTCTATTCATGCCTAATCTTGAAAAGGATCATCGCCTTGAACAATCCAATCATTACCTGTCTTGGGCCATCATGAAAAAGGATTGGGGCATCGTTCTGGACTTCAGCCGGAAATCTTCCTATATCATGCTCATTTATTTCTTATTCAGCTGCATGGTGGTGATGGAAACGGCCATCGATTCCCAAGAAGCTGCGTTTGCCAAGGCCGTGCTCCTTTTAACGGACAGCGATTACGGATTCCTTGTAAGCGTCGCCGGGGCAGGCATCATTGCTGGTGCCATAGTCAATGCCGTATTCATCAGTAAAGTGAAAATCTCGCACATGATTGGTCTTGGATCTTTATTTGTCTCGATAGGTTATATGATCTTTGCCTTTTCGAATTCCTTTTCACTGGCCGCCATCGGATTTTTCATCATTGCCTTTTCATTGGCTTTTGCCAACACTGGCTTTCAAACCTTTTATCAAAATAATATTCCGGTGGAAATCATGGGCAGGGTCGGAAGTGTTTTTGGCTTGTTAGAAGCTTTATTGATCATCATTACTACCGCAATCGTTGGTGTTTCAGCCCATTTCATTTCGATTCGGTTCGTGGTGATTTCAGGTTCCTTGATCATGTTCGCTTTATCCATATGGTTGTCGATGCTTAGTATGAAGACCTCCAAGAGCAGGTATTATTCCGTTGGTGATGCAGAGATAGAAGCGAAGGAAAAGATGTAATCCGATTTAAAGGCATGTTGATATGCCGTTGATGAATCGTTCATTGGATGAATGTGCGCAATTGGCTGATGAAGTTCAAGATTTGAAAATGGATTTTCGCCATTTCTTCCACCGTTTGTTCTTCACAGTTCTCCAGCCACTCAGTAATCACCCCTAAAATCGCCGATGTCAGGAAGGCGTGCATATACATGCGGAATGCTTCATCTTTAGCTGCTGGATGAAGGCTGATCAAACGCTCCAACAGTACTTCCCCGAAAACCCGTTTTATTTTTTTCGCAAAAGAAGGGTCGCCCTGATCACCAAGAATGGCCCTTAATGCGTGAGCATGTTCACTGATGAATTGAAAAATCGCTATGAAAGGCGGATAAAGTTGCTGTTGATTAAGAGCCAAAAAAGCTTCTTTAGGCAAAATGGCAGTAATGCGGGTTTGAAGTTCATGTAACAATTCCTGCTGTAAGTGATCCATCAATTCATATTTATCTGTGTAGTGCAAATAGAATGTGCCCCGATTAATATTGGCACGCTCTGCAATTTTCTTCACGGATACATGTGAGAACCCCTCTGCTTCAATGAGTGCAATAAAATGATGTTGTATCTGCTTTTTCGTCTTTTGTACCATATCCTCATGAATCGATGCCATGGAATGTCTCCTTCACTAAACATTTTTCCAAATGTGTTGATTGTATTAGACCGAATGCTACCTTAGAATGATGATACACTCAACACCGTGTTAATTAAAGAGGGAGGATGTGTGTGCAATGAAAAAGGCGATTTCCATTGATGGAATTGCTAAGGGTTTTCAGAAGAAGAAGGTCATTCAGCCATTGAGCCTGAATATTGAAAAAGGCGGAATTTTTGGCTTGTTAGGTCCATCCGGATGCGGAAAGACGACCTTGATTAAAATGATTGTCGGATTGATTAAGCCCGATGCGGGTAAAGTCACGGTTCTGGATCATGAAGTGCCAAATGAAGCCCTGTTAATGGATGTCGGCTATATGGCACAGTCCGATGCTTTATATACAGAACTGACGGGAGCTGAAAACCTCGAATTTTTTGCGAAGCTATACCGTTTTTCGAAAAAGGAACGAAGGGAGCGCATTCAATATGCAGCTGAAATCGTACAGCTGACGAATGATTTGAACGTTCGGGTTGCCCATTATTCAGGGGGAATGAAACGCCGTCTTTCACTTGCGGTTGCACTCATCCAAAATCCGGAGATTCTCATTTTGGATGAACCGACAGTAGGAATAGACCCTTTGCTGAAACAATCGATTTGGGAGGAACTTGAGCGTTTAAGGAATGAAGATGATAAGACGGTCATCATCACGACGCATGTGATGGATGAAGCGGAGCGATGCGATAAACTGGCGATGCTGCGTGAAGGTGAAATCATCGCGGCAGGGACCCCTGCAGCTTTAAAAACTCAATTTGCCGCGGAAACGCTTGATGATGTTTTTTTAAGGATTGGAGGCGGCCTAAAATGAGAATTGCCTCTCTTGTTACTCGTATTACCCAGCAGATGCGCCGGGATCGAAGGACGCTCGCTTTATTTTTCCTGGCTCCATTGCTCATTTTAACGCTCATGTATTTTATTTTCGATACAGAGGCAAGTGATTTGAAAATCGTTGTTACAGGCAGTGATGAAACGATCGTTAAAGCATTGAAACAAGCGGATTTTCAAGTCACGGCTGCTGAGGAATTCTCACGGGAAAAGATGATTGAAAAGGATACGGATGGCTGGCTGCATGTTGAAAATGGCAAAATGAAACTCACGCTTTTGAACGACGAACCGACCCGGGCAAAGGCCGTTCAAATGCAAATGATGCAAGGCTTGCAAGGGAATGAAAAAAACACTCCCTCAATTGAGGAGAAATATGTTTACGGAGATGCCAACACAAAGGGTTTTGATACCTTCAGTCCGATGCTCGTCAGCTTTTTCGTTTTCTTCTTTGTATTTTTAATAGCGGGGATTGCGCTTTTGAAGGAGCGTACAAGTGGTACGTTGGAACGGCTGCTTGCCACCCCGATTAAAAGATACGAAATCGTAGCGGGCTATGTGATCGGATATGGCTTATTTGCTCTAATTCAAACCATAATTGTCGTTCTATACGCTGTCAATGTATTGGATATCGTCCTTGTTGGCTCCATTTGGCTCGTTTTACTGACGAATATACTGGTCGCGCTCGTTGCATTATCGCTTGGTACATTACTATCGAGTTTCGCGACATCCGAATTCCAAATGGTACAATTCATTCCGCTGGTCATCGTGCCGCAAGTCTTCTTTACAGGGATTTTCCCATTGGATGGCATGTCAGACTGGCTCCAAAAAATCGGAAAGGTCATGCCTCTCTATTACGCATCGGATGCCATGAACGGCATTATGTACAAAGGTTTCACGTTCAACGAGGTCTTACTGGATCTGCTCATTCTCCTGGCCTTTGCCATCGTTTTTATCACCATCAATATCATTAGCTTAAAAAAATACCGTGCACTATGAAATCAACAACTTAACAAAAGAAGCCGGATTCCTGGAAAGTGAGGAACCGGCTTTTTTTTACTGACATGCTTTTAGTTGAAAGGGATCTAGATACTTACACCTTTTTGACCATGAGCCTTTCGTTGTTATAATCTGATTCGCCATTGAATGCAAAGCCGAATTTCCTATACAAATGAAGGGCAGCCTGATTATCTTCAACTATGCTTAAATAGATTTCAGGACAATCATATTCTTCTATTATTCTTTTTATTAAAGCCTCCAACATGATACTTCCAAGCCCGAAACCCTGATGTGCAGCGTCAATGAAAAAGCGGTCTAACCACACTCTGCCATTTTCGCCTTCCCCAG
>NZ_JVPL01000321.1:0-57023 GCF_001054655.1 Bacillus sp. 220_BSPC | reverse complement strand
CTTAAAATTTAACGTTGGCGCTTTGTTTTGTTCAGTTTTCAAAGAGCAATGTCTTTCGGAACAGCTTACTTATAATAACATTCCCTTTACTCTGAGTCAACAACTTTTTAAAAACTTTTTAAAGTTTGTAATCTGTTTGCAACTCGTTCGTAACGACAGATATAAATATAACACCATTACGTTAACTGTGCAATACCTTTTATAAAGTTTTTTGAGATAATGTTGTTTTTCTTTCAAACCCTAGAATTCGTACTATATAAAAGATATGAAATTATAATTAAAAAACAAAAACCGAATTGGACTTACCAGGATCAGAGGTTGCCCCCAATGATCCCAGCCATCCGAATTCGGCATGCAATCAAAACTCATTTTACTTATATTAGCGATGTCTCATTAAAGGGAATAGCAGGACGTCACGTATGGAAGGAGAATTGGTCAATAGCATAACCAAACGGTCAACGCCAATTCCGAGTCCGCCAGTAGGCGGCATTCCGTACTCTAACGCCTCCAGGAAATCTTCATCCATTTCATGAGCTTCATCATTACCTTGCTCTCGTTCTTTTAATTGAGCTTCAAAGCGTTGACGTTGATCAATCGGGTCATTAAGTTCAGTGAACGCATTTGCATGCTCCCTACCTACAATGAATAACTCAAAACGATCTGTGAAACGGGAATCTTCCGGATTTTTCTTTGCTAAAGGAGAGATTTCCACTGGATGTCCATAGATGAATGTAGGTTGAATTAACTTATCTTCCACCTTTTGTTCAAAGAATTCATTTACGATATGGCCAAATTCCATGGATTCCTTAATTTCAATCCCATTTTCTTTAGCAAGCTGCTGGGCTTCTTCTTTACTCATTTCATTCCAGAAGTCCACACCGGTATATTCTTTTACAGCGTCAACCATGTGAAGTCGTTTCCATTCCGGTTTTAACTCTATCTCATACTCCCCATACTGGATGGTAGTCGTGCCCAGAACTTCCTGAGCAATATGGGCAATCAGGTTTTCCGTTAAACTCATGATATCTTGGTAATCCGCATAAGCCTCGTATAATTCAATCAATGTGAATTCAGGGTTGTGTCTTGTGGATACCCCTTCATTTCTGAAAACCCGGCCAATTTCATAAACTTTCTCCAATCCGCCAACGATCAAGCGTTTCAGATGAAGTTCAATGGCAATCCTTAAATTCAAAGGCATATCCAAAGCATTATGGTGAGTAAGGAATGGGCGTGCAGCTGCTCCACCAGCAACAGAGTGCAATAGCGGCGTCTCCACTTCAAGGTACCCATGATCATCCAAATACCTTCTCATGGCTTGTACAATGCGACTGCGCATGATCAACGTATTTTTGCTTTCCTCATTTGTAATTAAATCGACATAACGTTTCCGGTAACGTTCTTCAACATCCTTTAGGCCATGAAATTTATCAGGCAACGGGCGAAGCGCTTTAGCAAGGAAAACATATTCTTTAGCTTTAATGGAAAGTTCCCCGACTTTAGTTTTGAAAATAACGCCAGTTACTCCTACGATGTCGCCAAGATCCGTTTGATTGAAAATTTGGTAAGAATCTTCACCTATGTTATCTAAACGGACGTAGATTTGGATTTGACCGCTAATATCCTGGATATGGGCAAATCCCGCTTTCCCTTTTCCTCGCTTCGTCATGACACGGCCAGCGATCGTAACTTCAATTTCTTTTTCTTCAAGATCTTCCTTTTCTAATTCACCATAAGCACTGATTATCTCTTGAGTGTTATGTGTGCGCTCGAATCTGCTCCCGAAAGGGTCTTGTCCATTATCCATCATAGCCTGCATTTTATCGCGCCTTACCTGCAGTTGGTCATTCAATTCTTCATGACTCACGAAAATCATCTCCATCTTTATTAATAAATGCTTTATATAATTAATCAGAAATTCTTTTGCATACATATTTATTCTTACATAAAGTTAAGGAATTCAACAGCTTTTTATCATAAAACATTGTTTATGTACATATAAAAACTGCCAGGATTACTGGCAGTTAAGATAAGCGTATTATAGGAAAATAGGAAGGTGATGTCAAATTCAGACCATTTGGATATTTTGTTGCTTCGCTTCCACTTCATCAACAAGTCCATAGAGAAGCTTCACAACATCTTCCCTTGTTTCACAATCATTAATTCCTTTGCGAGCCGTAGCATTCCCTTTAACACCCTTCAAATACCAAGAAGCATGCTTACGCATTTCACGAACGGCGACATTTTCATTTTTCAACGCAATCAGACGATCCATATGAAGCACGCAAACATCCATCTTTTCACGAACTGAAGGCTCATCCATCAGTTGACCGGTTTCAAGATATTTTACAGTCCGGTAAATCATCCATGGGTTACCTAAAGCTGCACGGCCGATCATGACTCCATCAACACCCGTTTCCTTGAGCATTCTTTCCGCATCCTGTGGAGTTTCCACATCACCGTTACCGATAAGGGGAATATTAATCGATTTCTTCACTTCACGGATGATGTCCCAGTTAGCTTTTCCTTCATACATTTGAACACGTGTTCTGCCATGCATGGAAACAGCTTTACCACCTGCGCGTTCAACAGCCTGAGCATTTTGAATCGCAAAAACGTGTTCATCATCCCAGCCTATGCGCATTTTTACCGTTACCGGCTTTTCAACAGCATCAACCACCGCTGAAACCATCTCATAAATTTTGTTTGGATCGAGAAGCCACTTCGCACCCGCATCACATTTAGTGATTTTAGGGACAGGACAGCCCATGTTGATATCGATGATGTCAGCAGTTGTATTTTTATCTACAAATTGCGCAGCTTCAACCAAAGATTTCTTCTCACCGCCAAAGATTTGCAAACTTAACGGCTTTTCTCTTTCATCTATATAAAGCATATTCATCGTTCTAGCATTTTTAAGAACGATTCCCTTGTCACTGACCATCTCCGCACAAACAAGACCAGCTCCAAATTCCTTGACAGTCAAGCGGAATGCCGAGTTACAGACTCCCGCCATCGGTGCCAGCACTACCTGGTTCTTCATTTCTATATCGCCTATTCTTAACACCTTGTGACCCCCTATAACATTCTTTCATTTATCCTCAGGTGGCTGAAGCTCCTCAATGGAAATATGAAGAATTTCCGCCACTTCCAGTAAAAATGCTTCTGAAGGGTTACGGTTCCCTCGTTCAACTTCTCCCAGCAAGGAAACGGAAACACCTATCTCCCTCGCAAACCCTTCCTGGGTATAACCCTTTAACTTTCGAAAAGCGCGAATACGCCTTCCCCATTTTTCACCTTCCATAATCGAACTCCTTCTTTATCCGAAATCTGTTCAAGCAGGTCGCTCAAAGGTGCATGCATTTGCGGAAGTGATATATTTGGGTCCACTTCCATTAAAGGCACGATAACAAAAGCCCTCTCGTGCATACGAGGGTGCGGGACTGAAAGAATCTCTGTCTCAATATTTTCATGATTATATAACAAAATGTCAAGGTCTAAAGTACGAGGACCCCACCTAATTTCCCTTTTTCTCCCTAAATCCTGTTCAATTTTCATACAAGCGTGAAGTAATTGTTCGGCTTCTAAATCGGTTTTCACTTTAAGGACAGCATTTAAAAAACAGTCCTGGTCTTCATATCCTATCGGGTCCGTTTCATATAATGAGGAGCATGACACCAATTTGATATGCGGGCTTTCAGACAATAATTGGAAAGCCTTTCTGAATGTTTCAAGGCGATCACCTAAGTTCGACCCTATTGAAAGGTAAGCAATATTTCTCACAATCAGCGTCCCCTTACAATCTCTATAGCAACCGAATCATAGTGACCTGCTATTGGAGGATCTGGTTTATAAACCTTGACGGTGCATGTATCGATGGAAGAATATTTATTAAGCAGTTCAGAGGCGATTTTTTCAGCGACAGCTTCCACTAACTTAAAAGGTTCTCCCTCAACAACATTTTTACACACTTCATATAACTCGCCATAGTTGATTGAGTCTTCAAGGTTGTCACTCTTCCCTGCCTTGGCTAAATCAGTCTGGACGATTAAATCCACTTTAAATCGCTGACCAAGCTTCGTTTCTTCCGGAAAAACTCCATGATAACCGTAAAACTCCATTTTATTCACATATATCTTATCCATATCATTCACCTTTTCCTAATAGAGCATCCATCATCTTTGCAGTCCGTGCCATTTCCTTCACATCATGTACGCGAACCATTTGACAGCCTTGTTGAATGCCATGACAGATAGTGGCGGCCGTTCCTTCCATTCGCTCACCAGGCGGCAGGTCCAGAACATGTCCAATCATGGACTTTCTTGATGTGGCTAACAGAACTGGATAACCTAACGATACCAGCTTATCAAGATTCCTCATCATTTCTAAATTTAACTTTAAATCTTTCGCAAAGCCAATTCCTGGATCGAGTATGATGTTTTCATCCTTGACACCTGCATCCTTCACCAACATGATGCTTTCGAATAAATCTTGAAGTACATCCCGAACAAAATGTCCGTATTCCATATTACCCCTGTTATGCATCAAGATGATCGGCACCTTATATTCCGCAGCAACCTTCGACATCAAGGAGTCGGCTTTACCTCCCCAAATGTCATTTAATATATGGGCTCCTGCTTTTACCGCCACTTCCGCCACTCTTGATTTATACGTATCGACCGATATTGGAACCTCAATATTACGGGATATGGCCTCTATAATCGGGGCGACTCTCTCTATCTCCTCTTCCTCCGATATCCTCTCATAATTAGGTCGGGTGGACTCTCCGCCTACATCCAATATATCCGCTCCATCGTTGACCATCCGTTCGGCATGCTTCAAAGCAGCATCTATCCGATTATATTTCCCGCCATCCGAAAAGGAGTCCGGGGTAACATTCAAAATCCCCATAATTAAGGTTTTATTGCTGTAATCCAAATCAAATGAACCGCATTTTATTTTTGACGCTCCAGCTAATGACATCCAACGTTCTCCTTCACTTAAAGAAATCTATATATACGAGTTTACCCATTTACACAGGCATAGTGCAAGCTCCATGAAGATTCGGAACATCTCTGCAGACATTACTGCAAAAAGAAAAGCAAAGCCCCTAAGGAACCTCGCTTCTCATTTTTAGCGTCTTGTCTTACTCAAAGTTATATAATGGCGTACTTAAGTAGCGTTCACCATTACTTGGTATGATGGCAAGTACCTTTTTGCCTTTTCCCAGTTTGTCAGCCACTTTAATGGCAGCTGCGATTGCACCTCCAGAAGAAATTCCGCCAAGGATTCCTTCTTCTTTTGCTGCGCGGCGTGCATAATCAAAAGATTCCTCTGTATTGACTTGAATGATTTCGTCATAGAGATCTGTATTCAATATACTTGGAATGAAGCCTGCTCCGATTCCTTGGATTTTATGAGGTCCTGGCGTCCCGCCCGATAATACTGGGGAATCCGCAGGTTCAACAGCGTAAATTTTAATGTCAGGGAATTTCTGACGCAGGACTTCACCGGCACCTGTAATGGTTCCGCCAGTACCGATTCCGGCAACGAATGCATCCAGTCCTTCATCTCCAAAGGCTTCAACGATTTCAGGGCCAGTAGTGTTCCGATGTACTTCAGGGTTGGCTTCGTTTTCGAATTGCTGTGGAATGAAGTAACCTTTTTCTTTAGAAAGCTCAGTCGCCTTTGCGATTGCACCCTTCATTCCTTCAGGCCCAGGAGTAAGAACTAATTCTGCGCCATAAGCGCGAAGCAAGTTACGGCGTTCCAAGCTCATCGTCTCCGGCATAACCAGAATTGATTTATAGCCCTTTGCCGCAGCTACCATCGCCAGGCCTATTCCAGTATTTCCGCTTGTAGGTTCAATGATCGTATCACCTGGCTTAAGGGTACCATTTTTTTCTGCCGCTTCGATCATCGCAAGGGCGATACGGTCTTTTACACTGCTGCCTGGGTTAAAATACTCAAGTTTCAAATAAATATCTGCACTGTTTTCATTTTGAAGCTTGTTTAACTTAACAATAGGTGTTTGTCCAATTAAATCGATTACAGAATTAGCTATACGTGCCATTTTCTCCACTCCCTTATCATTTCAATACCGAGTATGTTTATTGGTTTTATAATTTTAAAGTTACCAGTTTTAATAGTTCATTGTCAATGATTATATACTATATTCTAAATTTTCTCACACAACCATTGACCTACTTTTCTTCCTTCAATCCATAAAACCATTCTACATCAAATTCGTCCCAGAAAATTTTCCCTGAGACCGGTGCCTGAATCTGTTCAAGAGCTATTTGGCGGTGAATCTTGTCTTTAACTTCTTCATATTCATATTGCTTGCCCTCTATTCTTTCATGCAGGTAGAGAACGGCCCAGCCATCCTCCGTTTGGATTGCATCACTCCACTTTTTCACCTTCAATTTCTCGGCAGCGGTAATGTATTCCTTGGATACTTGCTCGTTATCCTGTGATATATAACCCATGTCGCCCCCTTGATTGGCAGTAAATTCATCAAGGGACTTTTCCATCGCCAAGACATCAAAGGAGACACCTTTCTCCAGTTCACGTATGACTTGGTCTGCCTGCTTTTTTGTAGACGTGGTAATATGGGAAATATGGAAAGCAGTAGGGATTCTATAGATATCCTTATTATTATCATAATAATTCCGCATTGCCGTTTTGGAAACCGAAACGTCCTTGGTGAGGAGCTTCTCGAGGAGGAGACTCGACTGAATTTCCTGCCTCAATTGATCGTTACTTTTATTAAGGTTCTGACCGGCAGTCCCATACATCGTTTTCATCATTTTAAGTTCCCGATCTAGCTCTTCATCCGAAATTTTCACTTTGTATTTTTCAGCTGCCTGTTTCACTACCTCTTTATCGACCATTTCCTCAAGTACATCTTCCCCATATCTTTTTTCGAGCTCATTCATCCATGCGTCCCGGGAAATATCCTTCGACCCGACCTTCGCGGCCGTTTCTTCCCCAATGACGGTTTTTGAAATGATTAGTGGTTTTATGACAAAGATAATGATAGTCAATAGGTTCAACAAGGCAAGGCCAGCAATAATTGCCCGAAGCTTGTGTTTTGGCAAACCCTTATCCCCCGTACATTATTTTTTGGTTTCCGCTTCCAGTTCCTCAAGTTGTTCCTTAGAGAATTGGTAGGTCTGATTACAAAAATGACAATGCGCCTCCGCTTGTCCGTCTGTCTCAATAATATCCCGAATCTCAGCCTGCCCCAGGCTGATCAATGCATTCGCAATTCTTTCCCTTGAACATTGACAGGAGAACTGGACATCCACTTTTTCTAATATATTCACATTGCCCTCACCTAAAATTTCGGTTAGGATTTCTTCAGGAGTCATGCCGTTTTGAATCATCTTGGAAACTGGAGTAATCGTGCTTAGTCTTTTTTCGATTTTGGAAATCGTATCATCGGATGTACCCGGCATCAACTGAATGATAAATCCACCCGCTGCAAGGATTGAATTATCCGGATTCACCAGGACCCCAACCCCCACTGAAGAAGGCACCTGTTCGGAAGTAACAAAGTAATAAGTGAAATCTTCACCCAGTTCTCCCGATACAAGCGGTACTTGCCCTGAAAAGTAATCACGAAGACCAATATCTTTCACAACAGTCAACAATCCATCGGTACCCACCGCTTTCCTGACATCCAGCTTACCTTGCTCATTCAAATCAAAGTGGGTTTGCGGATGAGTGACATATCCGCGGACTTCTCCCTTTGCATTGCTGTCGACCAGGATGGATCCAATCGGACCACCGCCCTCGATTTTAATCGTCAGCTTTTCTTCACCTTTTAACATTCCACCCATCATAACGCCTGCCGTCATAGCCCGTCCAAGGGCAGCCGAAGCAGTAGGCCATGTATAATGGCGTCGCTGAGCTTCTCCTACGGTGTCTGTTGTTGAAACAGCATATGCACGAACCTGTCCTTCATAACCTAACGCCTTTATTAGATAATCCTTCATTTATATTGCTCCTTTCATGCTTTGTGTTACTTCTTCACTTGCTCACGATTACGTTTATAAATCAGCTGCAACCCCTTCAAGGTCAAAAATGGCTCCACAACGTCAATAACAGTAGACTCGTTAGCAATTAAGGTAGCCAGTCCGCCTGTCGCTATTACCGTTGGTTCTAGATTACTTTGCGCTTTAATTCGATTAACGATTCCTTCTACCTGCCCAACATACCCATACAAAATACCAGCCTGCATGGCGGACACCGTGTTTTTCCCAATAATTCCTTCCGGCCGGCTGATTTCTATTCTCGGAAGTTTGGCTGCCTTTGAATAAAGTGCCTCAGTAGAAATATTTATACCCGGGGCAATGGCTCCGCCCATGTATTGTTTATCCTCATTTATGTAGCAATATGTCGTTGCCGTACCAAAATCCACGATAATGAGAGGGCTTCCATATTCCTGAATGCCAGCAACAGCATTAACGATTCGGTCCGCTCCCACCTCACGGGGATTTTCGTATTTAATATTCAATCCAGTTTTTATTCCAGGTCCAACTATAAGCGGTTTAATTCCAAAGTATTTTTTGCACATGCGTTCAAGTGCAAACATAATTGGCGGAACTACCGAAGAAATAATGATTCCATCAAATTGATCAAACGTAAGACTTTCATGCTGCAACAAAGACTTTATGATCATTCCATACTCATCTTCTGTCTTATGACGGTTAGTCTCAATTCGCCAATGATATTTTAAAATATCTTCATCGTATACGCCTAATACGGTATTCGTATTCCCAACATCCAATACAAAAATCATCGTTTCATCACTCCGGTAAATTATTCTCCAACATCATACCACACTGTTATTTCCCACGCTATTAGTCGCACTTTTCGAAAGGTATCCCAGGAACTATATCATAATTAATTTAAGAGTTAAGAAAAGGGTATTTCCGAGGCGGAAATACCCTTTTGAATTTAGTCGATTAAGACTTTTTATTGTCGTCTTCGTTCGGGAAGGAAAGCGGCTGATCTTGAGGTGCACCTTCTTTGATTGGAGGAGTATTCAATCCTTCCTCCGTTATTTCAAGGTCCTCAGGTCCTCTCTTATCCAATGGATCCAATAGGGCCTCTTTTTCTTCCTTCTTCTTATTGATGTTCACCTTGACATTCTCATCAGTGGTTAAATTCCCATTCAGGGCCGTATAATCCCGATCTGGCAATTTACCATTATGGAATAAACCTTTGATTTGTTCCGCATCAAGTGTTTCCACTTCAAGCAGGGTTTTTGCAACCAAATCAAGTTTTTCACGATTTTCAGTAAGGATCTTCTTACATCTTTCGTATGCTTCCTTGATGATACGTTGAATTTCAAGATCGATTTCATATGCTATTGCATCTGAATAGTTTTGATCATTGTTGAAATCGCGGCCTAGGAAGACCTGACCTTGAGAATTACCGAATTGAAGCGGTCCGAGCTTACTCATTCCATATTCCATAACCATGCTACGAGCTATGCCCGTTGCACGCTGGAAGTCGTTATGCGCACCGGTACTCACTTCTCCGAATGTAACTTCTTCGGCTACACGGCCACCCAATAGTCCTACGATTTTATCTTTTAGCTCAGGTTCCGTCATGAAGAAACGATCTTCTTTCGGCAGCATAACTGCATAACCGCCAGCTTGACCACGAGGGACAATCGTAACTTTATGAACGACTTCGGCATCATCCAGAACCAGCCCAATAATGGTATGGCCCGCTTCATGCCACGCTACGATATTTCTTTCCTTTTTGGAAATGACACGGTTTTTCTTGGCAGGTCCGGCGATAACGCGATCCGAAGCTTCATCCAAATCGGACATATCGATCTTCTTCTTATCTTGACGGGCAGCAACAAGAGCCGCTTCATTCAGTAAGTTTTCAAGATCTGCACCAGAAAATCCTGGAGTACGCTGAGCGATCGCTTTCAAATCGACTGTTTCTGCTAATGGTTTATTGCGTGCATGCACTTTCAGCACTTCTTCACGGCCCTTAACATCAGGGCGGCCTACCGTTATTTGACGGTCAAAACGTCCCGGACGCAATAATGCCGGATCCAATACATCAGCACGGTTAGTCGCAGCGATGATTATGATTCCTTCATTACCACCGAAACCATCCATTTCCACCAGTAATTGGTTCAATGTCTGTTCACGTTCATCGTGACCGCCACCTAGACCTGCGCCACGTTGACGACCGACTGCATCAATTTCATCGATGAAGATGATACATGGTGCATTCTTCTTAGCATTTTCAAACAAATCACGAACACGGGATGCACCGACACCCACAAACATTTCAACAAAATCAGAACCACTGATTGAGAAGAAAGGAGTTCCGGCTTCACCAGCTACTGCTCGTGCAAGTAAAGTTTTACCTGTACCAGGAGGCCCTACTAAAAGTACCCCTTTAGGAATACGGGCTCCAAGCTCGGCATATTTGCGAGGGTCTTTCAAGAATTCAACGACCTCGACAAGTTCCTGCTTTTCTTCGTCCGCCCCGGCAACATCATTGAAGCGAACTTTTTTCTTATCATCATTATACAATTTCGCCTTACTTTTCCCGAAGTTCATGACGCGGCCACCACCGCCGCCCTGAGCTTGGTTAAGTAAAAAGAAGAAGAGGATAAAAATGATTACAAATGGAATGATGGAAGTGAAAAATGTCACCCAGCCACTTGTTTTTTCTGGAGGTTCCACAGTGATGATGTCCTTATCCAACTTGGTTACGGCATCATTTATCCGACTTTGCGAATATTCACTGAAAGGCACGTACGTCACAAAGAATTTGTTTTCCTCATAACCTTTGAGCTTTCCTGTGATTTCAAATACACTGCTTTCGGGCTGCATCGTAAGTGCAGTAACGTCCCCATTCTCCAAATGCTTATAGAATTCATCTTGGGTCATTTTCTCCGTTGGTTCATTGTTATTATTAAAAATGCTTACAATCCCAATGATGACCAAAAAGATCAGTAAATAAAATATGGTATTACGGAAGATCCGATTCATCCCTTACCTCCTCCCACGGGTAAACAAACTATAGTAAATACTATCATACAAAATTAATGAATTACAATAATTTAACACCGCTGTTTTTATCTGGTCTTCCCTTTCAAACAGGTACGATTAATTCGAGTAAATTTCAGGCTTCAATATGCCGATATACGGGAGATTACGATACTTTTCCGCAAAATCAAGACCATATCCGACAACAAATGCATCCGGAACGATGAACCCGGCATAGTCCGGAGTGATATCCGCTTTCCTGCCTGTTGGTTTATCCAATAAAGTAACGATTTTAATTGATTTTGCTTTTCGATAACGGAAAAGTTCCGCAAGATAGCTAAGAGTCAAACCGCTGTCGATAATATCTTCGATGATTAAAATATCCCGGCCTTCAACCGATGTATCAAGATCCTTGATGATTTTCACTTCACCGGAAGATACAGTGGAGTTACCATAGCTCGAAACATCCATAAAGTCCATTTCAAGATGTGTATCCACACGTTTTAGTAAATCTGACATAAATGGCATGGCGCCTTTCAGCACTCCGATGGCCAACGGGAACTTACCTTGGTAATCAGCTTCAAGCTGCGCGCCCAATTCCCTTATTTTCAATTGAAGTTCTTCCTCTGTTATTAAAACTTTTTCAATGTCGTTTTGCATGGTCATTGTAATTATTGCCCCCCATGAAGAATTAAGCTTTTTTATATTCTAAGTAAATTAAAGATTTTTCATCAGAAATTATATCCGGCTCAACATTCGACTTCTTTAAACCAGGCAGCCAAATCGCCGTACCCGTTTGATCGATGATGACCGGCCACACATTTCTTTCTAGCATCGGGATCTTTTCATTAATAAAAATATCCTTTAACTTTTTAGTTCCACCTAATCCCTTGACGGCCATCCGTTCGCCTTCATTCCTGGTTCGGACTGTAAGCGGAAACTGAACAGCTGATTCGGGAAGAATAAAAGAATGATTTCCCCTAAGTACCGGAATTTCTTCTTTTATATAGTGCGCTTTAATCTTATATCCATTCGGAAGAATAGTCTCACCGGGAATTTGTAATTTAAGGGAATATTCACGGCTTTTTTGCCGGAAAAATCTAAACGTGCAAGTTTGATATGATTTTTCCGCAATAAGGCCCTCCGGAAGATGCAATTCTGCAGATGGTTGAGGATTCAAAAACAAAACTAAAAGTTGGTCAATATGTAATGCCGAAAGCGATGAAGGTCTCTCCAAATAAAGATAGTTTAATATTAGTTGAATCGCCCTTCTTTGTAAAGGTTTAGGCATCGCGAGAACCTTATCAATCTGAATAACCGCTTGATCTTTATCCTGCTGGATCCAAACCTCGGACATTTTGCTTGAAACCAGGTTCAAAAAAAACTCTTCATCTTCATATAGCTCTTCACTGAATCGTTGAAAATGCTCATGAACCTTTCTATTTTCTTTCTTTAAAAACGGAAGAACTTCATGTCTAAAACGATTTCTTGCATAGACACCCGTTTCATTGCTCGGATCAAACCTTGGTTCAATATCATGGAGGCCTGCATATTCGATTATTTGGCTTTTCGTGATTTCAAGAAAAGGCCTGATCAGATTCCCTGTATGAAAACGTCTCTTTATGGGAATACCCGCTCTTGCCTTGCCTGTCGCCCCTCTTGTTAAACGCATGAGCATCGTTTCTATTTGATCATCTCCATGATGCCCCAGGACAAGCGTGGAGGCTTGATGCTTATCCATGACTTCCTCATAGAAAGCAAAACGCAGCTTTCTTGACGTTATTTGTGAACTTTCCCCCGTCTGCTCCATCCGGGCAGGAACATCGATCCTTTTTCCCTCAAATGTAATGCCCCACCGTTCACAAATATGCTCGACATATTTATAATCCCCATAGGATTCTTCACCACGAAACATATGGTCAACACTTGCTACGATCATCTCGTAATGAAAAAGAGGCTGAATTTCCTTAAGGATATGGAGAAGCACCAGCGAGTCCGGTCCTCCGGAAACGCCTATTAGCAACTTCGAGTTTTCCTTAATCAATTCGTTTCTATAAATGGTGCTCAGAACTTTTTCCTTTAACATACAATCTTCCTTCTTTATGGACAGGCATTAGTTTTATACGATTCAATCATGAAATGGTTTCAACCATTTCATGGCATTCACCTAATAACTATATCATAACAACTGTTCATATATGTAAAGAACATAGAGCATCGATATGATGGCAACCAACAAAAACGTTTCAAAAAAACCGCCGCTTTTCTTTTTTGGTTGGTTTTGGGACCTTCTTGCTTGTCTTGTTGAAGGTTGCGCGGTTTGCTGCTGACCCGTCGCTGTCTGGTTCGGGCCCTTTTTCTTCGAATGATTTTGCTTACTTAGCACAGTGACCAGATCCTCCCGCATTTGGACGGCTGAATCATACTGCCCGCGGAGCGCCTTATCCAACATCTTCCTGTATGGATGCAATTCCTTTTTCTGCTTAATCAAGTCGTTAAGCTGTTTATACCCCTCCCCTTTCTTCTGGAAACGTCCGGGATAGGCAGAATTGATTATAATCATCGCCACAGCGAACAAGTCATATTGCGGATCGGCCTTTCTTGATCCAAGTCCCCAGTACCCCCTGTCAAAGAACTCGGTGAATTCTTTAACAGACCGCCCGATCAAGGTGGTTCCGCCAACATCCACGCACCGAACCTTATAGGCTGGTGATGTCACGATCAAGTTCTCGGGTTTCAAATCACCGAACACCCAGCCATTGGAGTGCAAGGCAGACAAGCTTGTTAAAAGCTGAAGCATCAAGACTCCAATCCATGACGACCCTTTCTTATCGATGAAACGCAAAAAATCGTGTCCATGGATATATTCCATGACATAAAAAGGGAGCTGCTTTCCTGTTTTCATGAAATCATCCGCTTCCAAAAAGGAAGGTCCAAGGGTAGACCCCTGGACCTTTGAAAAGGATTTTAGGATATTCATCTCCGAAATAATGGACGTCCCATTATCACTGAGCTTTAAAGCATAATGACGATTTCCGCTTTCAACCAAATAAACGATCCCGTTCGCTCCACACCCCAATTCCTTAATTATTTTGTACTGGTTTTTATTCCATTTTCCAGTGACCAAACTGCCAGGCAGAAGTTTACATTGATTCCTCAAAGTATTGTTCATCATCATGTGATAACAATCCCCTCAATGAACGTTTTTTGTTGAAATGAGTTAAAGCTTCACGAATGGCTGGACCTGTCGGAGTGAGTCCCCCTGTACTAAGCTTAGGAAAAGTTGCCGTCAAGGCTTCGAGGTTCGGGGTCCAATCCAGCAACTTTTCAACGTCATTTCTTTTCCCAGGAAATACGAATACGGAAAAACGGCTGTCACCCATCCTTGCATTCATACTAAGGGAAAGATCTAATAAGGAATCTTTTACTGTAGGCAGTTTATGTTTCATGCTTGCACTGGTGTCAACAAGAATCAGTACTTCGAGCTTGCTTGTTTCCCCAAGCTCATCGACCACCTCCATCACTTCTCCCCGTTTATCCGGCGGAAGATCCTCCATCGTTTTTGAATCTCCGAGTATTTGTTGAAGTTCACGATTGATGACTCCCTGTATCGTTTGAGTCATCGCCTTTTGTGTCACCATCTGGACGGTTTGGGACAACTGCTGCGAATAGACTACTTGACTTACGCCACCTCCTGAACCAGCAATCTTCTCGATTTCCTTAAGTCCTTTTTCATCTATCACATCATTTTCCATTACACCTATGACATTGATGGTTATGCCTTGCTCCCTTGCTAATTCAGCCATGGCAGACGGCTCCTCACCATGATTTGAACATCCGTCGGTTATAAGCAAAATCTGTCTTAATGTTCCTGCTTTCATGTTTTGCTCTCCCTTCCTATCAATTTGTTACCATAATTGACTAAAAAAGGGTAATTTATACGCAATAGACATTACATCAAGTCATATCATGGAGCGGAATGATTGAAAAGAGTTCATCCCATTACCTTTTATCCTTCTTCCATTTACACCACCTCATTTTGGGTTTTATTTATTTTATATATAAACGGCCTTTACTGGGCCTTTTTGCGTTTTGGGGAAACGGGAATGGATGCCCATTTCGGTGTGTTATGCTTAATTTTCGATGTCACCACTGTCATGTCATCATCTATGATGCCTTTTGTTCGGATGACCTCTTCCAATATTAAATCAGAGATTTCCTGCGGATCGTCAGTTTCCATTTCCTTGATTTTTCGTTTTAGCCAGAACTCGATATTTTCGACATGTGAGGGGCCATCGAACACTCCATCGCTCATCATGATTAATATATCCCCTGCCTTCAGCTCTTCTGATACTACATCAACATCGAAATCCTGGATGATCCCCATAGGGAGGTTACTTGATTCAATTTTTATTATCCTATCCCCCCTTTTAATGAAACTCGGTATCGAACAGATTTTTAAAAACTTAGCCCTTGCGTCCTGAAGATCAATCATTGCCAAATCAAGAGTCGAAAATATTTCATCGGTAGTGCGTAGAGATAATACGGAGTTTACGGATTTAATGGCTATTTTTTCTTCTATTCCCGATTGTAAAAATTTTTGTAGCAGCTTCAATGTTTCTGTACTTTCAAAATGGGCCCTTTCCCCATTTCCCATTCCATCACTAATGGCTATTGCGAATTTGCCGCAGCCAATTTCCATGGTCGTAAAACTATCTCCTGATACAAGCCCTCCCCCCTTGGCAGCATGAGCCACACCCGTTTCGACCGTGAATTTTTTTGCTGACCTAAATATCACCTCACATTGCCCGCTTGGATACGTTGCACACTCTTCTGAATGAACGACTATCGTTTCACCTAAAATGTCAGAAAGCATAGGTGCAATCAACTTTTCACATTCCCCTCTGCCCTGGCAGTATGGGACACTCATCTCTATATCAACATTTCCTTGTTCTAGACTGTATATTTCCACATGGCCTATGTGCAGGCCAAAATCCTGGATGGCTTCCAAAATGGATTCTTCATGTACATGATGATTCTTCCTTTCCCTTTGAATTTCTTTTGCAAAATCATCCATTACTGCCGAAACGCCCCGCAGTTGATCCGCCACTAGCTTCCGACTCTCCTTCACCTGCCTTTTTAATTTTTGGTTAGCTTCAAAATAAGTAAGCTCCTGTGATATCGCCCCGATCACCTGAGGCCCGCGACTGCAATATTTCCCCCATTCTTTCGAAGTTTTTTGGGGGAGCTGACCATTATTTTCACTTAATTGAAGCATAATTTCCTGCATGCCGTCATAGGTTGTATTAAAGTTCTTGGACCAGCATTGTTCCTTTTTAAAACAAAGCTGGCACGTCTTTTCCGTTACATTACTTAAGAAGTAGTCGAATTCTTTCTCATCTTCCTCCAATCTTCCCCTTTCATCCACTTGGGAAAAGCTATTAGAGAGCGCCTCAAATACATGTGAGAATTGCTCCACCCTTTGAGCGGTGACATCCCTCACTTTTCGGGCATACTGCTGCTGTTCATCAGAATTCTCGACTGTTCCCGGTATATGTTTCGCTATTTTGTTGATGATGGATGACGGTGTCAATATAAATAGGGCCACAGCTATAAGTGATTCATAAAGGGTCACCATAATATTATTGGTGCCCTCACCATATAAACCTATCAGTAATGTGGCAATCAAGAGGCCGCTCGCAACCCCTATCTTCCTTCCCTCCTTCAATAGTCCGCCCAGAAGCCCTGAAAATGCGAGAAGGCTCATCTGATATAGACTGGCAATACTTGCCAAGCTGAATATCAATCCAGTAACTACACCTACTGTGGAGCCTATGGCGGCCCCTCCCGCCAGCCCGAAGAGGAGGACCAGGTATCGCGAGAATATATGGTCGAGTGATAAATCGTATATCATCCAGCCGATGGTTCCGGTCATCACCGAAGCCAGCAAGATGATGATGCTGACAATTTCCTCCGTCTTTAATGATTGGGACTTTGTCCTAACGGTCAGCATCGGGATGGACTGTATGAAGATTAAAGTTAAAATCATCGCGAGTCCCGCCTCTACTCCTACCATCATCAAGTCGTACAGCTGAATCGTTCGAAATACCAGATATTGCTCGGCCAGGTTGACCAGGAATAGTGAAGCGAAGACGTACATCGACATCGTCTTGAATTGTCCTTCCACGGCGGGCTTCTTGATCTTATGAAATAACAGGAGCAGGAACGCCGATGCAAAGATGACTAAACTATTCGAATAGTGAACGGTCAGCCCACCTGCAATCAATCCGAATAATGCCAGTGGAGCCCTATCACGCCTCATGAGAAAAACGGCTGCGAAAAACGGAAGTCCAAATGGTGCCAGCTGCGAAAGAATTAAAGCCCTTCCTAATAAGAAACCGATGATTGCTAAAGAGATACCTTTTTTTATGAATATGTCTTCACTCTTCATTTGCAGTTGTTGGATCCAATTGATGGCCCCTGCCTTCGCTTCTTTTAACTGAACATCTCCTAGAGGTTCCATCATAGGTCTTTCCACTTTTTCCATTTCAACACCCCATTCGTATTAGTGATTTTTATTATAAAGAGGGCTTGTCTATTTTTTTGTCAGAATTTTATAAGCGGATAAGAAAAACGTTCGACGAAATTCTTGTTGAATAATCATTTGTATACAGGTTTTTGTGCCTTTTTTTCCAATACAGAAACAGGCGTTCTTTTTTTTTTGAAGAAAAGCAAAGTTTTTAGGTTATTTTTGCGGAAAATAACCCGAATAAATAATCAGGAAATGGAAACCGACAAACTTTAATATTTTTGTTGACATTTTTTCTTCACGAATGTAAGATATAACTTGTGCTTCAGTAGCACTTACCATCATGGCGGCGTAGCTCAGCTGGCTAGAGCGTACGGTTCATACCCGTGAGGTCGGGGGTTCGATCCCCTCTGCCGCTATCTTTTATCATGAAACATACGGCCCGTTGGTCAAGCGGTTAAGACACCGCCCTTTCACGGCGGTAACACGGGTTCGAATCCCGTACGGGTCATCAAATACCAAAAGCGCCTCTGCACACTTATATCAGTAAGTGTACAGAGGCGCTTTTTTTATGTCGTTGATAATAAAAGAAGACAAGCCGGCAAGCTTGCCTTTATCTACACTATGAATAATTTCACAGGAAAAGTTGCTAAACTATTATTTTTCAGCAGCAGTTTTATCCGCGTCTTCCTCCTCGACCTCCCCGTTTCGTTTCGGTGCTACGTTTTAGGGTCGTTAAGCGGTCTTCGCTATCTTTTAAGAATTTAGCCATTTTTTGCTCAAAGTTTTCTTTCGGTTGGAAACCATTACCTTTCGAGCGGAAGTCTTTGGAACGGCTGTCATTCCCTCTACCTTGGCGCGGACGTGGTGTGTATGCAGGTTTTTGTTCAACTTCAGGACGGTCTATCGCTTTTTTTATGGACAAGCCAATCTTGCCATCTTTAACGTTGATGACTTTCACCTCAACTGTATCGCCCACTTTTAAATGATCATTGATATCCTTGACATAGTTATCAGCCACTTCACTGATATGGACAAGACCCGTTGAACCTTGAGGTAGCTCTACAAATGCACCAAAATTAGTTATGCCTGTTACTTTACCTTGTAACTTGCTGCCTACTTCGATTGACATAAAAAAAATGTTCCTCCTTAGAAATGTTAAAAAAATATCTTCACCCTATATTATAACGAAAGTAAAAAAACAGTGTCAATATTAGTCACTATCTTCCTTCCCTTTTGGAAGGGTAAAAATGATTTCACCCTTTTCAGACAAGAAATAATCCCGTCTTGCTATTTTTGCTATATAATCGTCGTCATTAAGCTTTACGATTTCTTCCTTAAGAAGGGTCTCGTCTTTTTTCAATTCAGCTAACTTTCCCTTCAATTCTTGCTTTTGCTGAACTTTCTCATCCAGTGCAACATTTTGCGTTATGAGGGTGGAAACGGCAAAAATCAAAAAGACAGCGGCGAAAACTGAGTAAAGAGTTAATCTACGCATTAGACCACGCTTCTTTTTTTCTACGGTTTGTACTTTTTTCTCTTGTTGAGCGACGTAGGGATTTTCTATTTTTGCCACTTTCCTTTTACGCAGGCTACTCATTTTTTATCGCTCCTCATTTCTTTTTATTTTTCCATCCATTTAGCGTTCTAAATATAGAATTCTTTATTTTCAATAAAATCCCTTTTCCTTTATTATAAAACTTCCCGACGTTTTTCGTAACAAAAACCGGCAATAAATTCCATATATAAGTCAGAATCCATTTTAATGGTCTCCAGAATATATTCAAAATAAAGAGAAGTATTTTCCCCGCCCATTTCAATAAGGTCAAAACGAACTTACCTATCCCGATGATGATGGCTAATATGGATACTATTACCCACTTTATCGGTAGAAATATCAGCATGTGAACCGAATTTGCTATAAATCTCGCCAACTTTATCACAAGTATTATCAAAAACTCCAAAAAACGTTGATAGAATCCTTTGAAAAGTGCTTGATAAGCTGAAAAACCGCATAATAAGGCCAAAAATAAATAGAGGCGAAACTCTCCCTCATTCACTAAAAACAAAACATAAAAAATAAGGAGACCCTGAATGATCCAGAAAAGGAAGTCATGGATGAATACAATCCATCTTTTCCTTTCTGAACGATTCAGGAACCGGCTATACGTATCCAGGGCAGCTCCAAAGCCACTGCCCATGCCTATCATTGCAAGCAACGTATAAAATTGGATCGTTAAAGTCATTTGAACAACTTGCCAAAGAATCCTTTAGCTTTCTCCCCTGATTGCTCATCTAAATAAACAAGGTCGAAAATCTTTCCCTTAATGGAAACGATGCCTTTATCCACGTCCAAATTCTTCATTTGCAAGTTTTGGCCCCGGATAGATAAGAATCCCATTGACGTTTCGAGCAGAAACTCTTCATTATCAAAGCTTTCAACTTGTTTGACACCGGTAATATCAAGTAAACGGCGGCCTTTCATCGTTACATCATGCTCTTGGGTCGTTCCCTTTGTGTAACCAGCATTCGGATCAATATATTGGCTCATTTCATCATCCCTCACAGTACCACTGATTTTGTACAAGTGTATGTCCGTAAGAGTGGAATTAGAACCAAGCCTGTCCTTACTCCTCCGCTAGCTTTTCTTCCTTTACGATGGTATACATATCTGCAGCCGCTTCTTTTTTCGTCGTTTCTTGAATTTTATCGACACGTACCGTAACAAGCTTTTGACCGAATCTGACTGTCAGCTCATCGCCATCTTTCACATTAGAACTTGCTTTGGCCTGTTGTCCGTTAATCGTGATTCTCCCTTTATCCGCAACCTCTTTCGCAAGTGTGCGGCGCTTTATCAACCTTGAAACCTTTAGGAATTTATCCAATCTCATCGACATTCAAATCTCTCCCTTAATTAAAGTCCTTTAGCTTTTGCTTCATCCCAATATGAATCCAATTCTTCCAATGTATAATCCTCAAATTTTTTGTCTGCCCTTTGAATGCACTCTTCTATATATGTAAAACGCTGGTGGAATTTCTGGTTTGCTTTGTAGACGGCTTCTTCCGCTTGTATGTCATAATAACGTGAAATGTTGACAAGCGCAAAAAAGAGGTCGCCCAGCTCTGATTTTATTCTTTCGGCATCCCTGTTCGGACTTAATATTTCCTCTTCCAATTCCTGCACTTCTTCCCTGACCTTCTTCCAGGCTTCGGAAACCTCATCCCAATCAAATCCAACCTTCGCAGCCCTTTTTTGATACTCTTCGGCCCGAAGTAAGTTTGGCAGCGATTTCTCAATACCATCCAGTATGGATTTCAGAGCTTTTGATTCGCCCCCCTTTTCACCTTCTTTGATTTTTTGCCAGTTCACCAATACATCTTCCTCACCGTTCACTTCAACATCTCCGAATACATGAGGGTGGCGCCGAATCATTTTTGCCGTAATGCCTTCAATCACATCATCTATCGTGAACATGCCCTCATCTTCACCTATTTGTGAATGAAGCATCACCTGAAGCAGGACATCCCCAAGTTCACCAACCATACCCTCATCGTCACCTTCATCGATGGAATCAATCAGCTCATATGCTTCTTCTATTAGATATTTCTTCAAGCTTTCATGAGTTTGTTTCTTATCCCACGGACATCCGTCAGGACCTCTAAGTTCTGCGATGACCCGCCGCAGCTTAGAAAACTCCCTATATCGTAAAGCTTCATCTTTAACTGGCGGAACATAAACACTCGTCAAGTTACTTAACTCCATCTGACGGTCGAGTTCGAAAAGGGCACATTTTGTCACTTTTTCCTGACTGCTGCCTGCCGCAGTTACGATATATACCTCGTAGTCATCCGGTAGCTTTTCCATCAAAGTCAGCTTCACATCGGATGCACTGAATGCGTCATATACCTGTCCGATTATCATATGCTGGGTAATGTGTAAATCATCCGGTGAAAGATCTGTTCCATCCAATAGCTGAAACCCTTCAATTGGATCGATCCTAACAGCCTGAAACAACGGGTCAAGGAAACTTTGCCCGCCTTCGAGCTTAATGGCTATTCCAAGAGCCGGACCCTTTTCAAGCAAAAGCTGTACCGTTTTTTCCGCAACCATCGGATGCCCCGGAACTGCGTATAAAACGGAACGGTTCGAGGCCTCGTCTAATAATGTTTCGGCAATTTCTTCATATACGTCTTCAAATTGGTCGTGCTTTTCATATATCCCGTCAAACGCCGTGAAATTTATTCCTTCCCTTTTCAAATCCCCGATTACCGGATGATCAGCCGTTCTGACGTAGCATTGTTCCGTTTGAACCAATTTTTTATAAATCCCTAGTGGAAGCTGCTCTAAATCCCCAGCACCAAGGCCTATTATCGTAATCTCATTCATGGTTTCGTATACTCCTATTCGTTATTATAAATCGTTTAAGCTTTGAACCTGCAGGTATAAGTGAAAGTTCTTCTTCACCGAATAAGCCTGCACGAATGGCGGTCATCAGAAACACGGCTGCACCGATCCCTACACCGATCAAAGCTTGGACCGTAGCCAACAACCGGCTTTCGCCCGAGGACATCCATTCGAATAAACAATTGAATAAAACAACCGCCGCACCCATGTAAACCGTACTCTTCAGGATTATTAGCACATGCCGCTTTTCAATTAATGTCTTTTTGATATGTACTCTCAATACCACATAAAATAATACCGTCATGATCATATACGCAAGTACTGTTGCCGAGGCTGCTCCCGCGATTTTGTAATGGGGCACCAGAACAAGGTTCAAAGCCCACTTGCTGCCCACCCCCACAATCGTGATGATCACCGGCACGAACGAATGACCTAAACTTTGAATCACTGCCGCTTCCGCCATTATGAGGGATGTGAATAAAATCGATAAAGAGAATATTGCTAAAGTAATCGTCCCTTTAACATCAGTGAACAGCATATGATTGACAGGCTTCATCGTCACCACCAGCCCGATCGCAGCAGCGACCCCGATCGTCGCACTTACACGAAGCGCCAATTTGATCTTATTCAATAATTCAAGTTGACTTTTACTCTGAACGAATCCGGATATGACAGGTACTAGCGCCAATGCAAAAGAATTAGCCACGACTGTACCTAGCTGAAGCAAAGGCTGTCCTCGATCATATACCCCTTTCCATTCTTTGGCTTCCCTTTCCCCCATCCCCGTTTCCCTTAGCAGGGAATACAGGTGCAGTGAATCGACAAACTGAAACAAGATAAGGATCAAACCAGTAATGCAAAAGGCCAACCCTTGGAAAACCAAGGCTTTGGAAATTTTGATGAAATTCACCGGTTTGATTCTTATTCGTAAAAAAAGCTTCCATTCTTCTCTTAAAATAACGAAAGCAATAAGCAGTACCAAGCCAGTAATAACGCCTGTTATCGAACCGAGGACCGCCCCCTTGCCGACAACATATTCAGAGTAGCCCTGATGCACGAATATTGTGGAAAGGACCAGTATCGTCAATACCCGGATGCATTGTTCAGCGACCTGCGAACTTGCCGTCGGTAACATGTCGTTTATTCCTTGAAAATAGCCTCTTAATACAGAAGAAATCGGCATTAATAAATAGGAATAGGCAACGATCCTCAGCAGACCGGCTAAATGCGGATCCTTCATCCATCCTGCAATCCAATCGGCGCCAAGGAATAGTGCAGCAAACATCATGACACTTATCGAACTTAAGACGACGAATGATGTCACCAATATGTCCTTGACCGCAAAGTTATTTTTGGAAGACTCCCGTTCTGCAATAAGTTTGGATATGACTACCGGAAAGCCGATTGTCGATAATGTAAAAGCAACACCGTAGAAGGGATAAACCTGTTGATAGATATAAAACCCGATGTCACCCGCAATATTCTGATAAGGTATGCGATAGGCCGCGCTCAAAACTTTTACGATAATCGCTGCAGCGCTCAAAATCAGCGCACCTCGAAAAAGTTCATTTGATGTTTTATTAGGCTTTTCAGCCATTCTTTTTCCCCTTTTCACTCATATGTGGTAGTTATTATAGCATAATTCTAATGGTTATTTTTCAATCCCAGCAATACTGTAAATCATTTTCCATATTCACCTCGAAAAATATTCTCCCCCTCTTTATTTCCGCCCCGATCCGGTTAACCTTTTAGAAAGAGCAAAAAGGACAGCGCGAATGCTGCCCTTTCCATCTTTTAAGATATGAATGCATGTCCAAGGTTACTGTTCCATTTGTCTCGCTAGGAAGCTTGCTGCTGTTTCAACCGATTTCTGTTCCACTTCACCAATGGTGCTGTCTTTAGAGAAAATCAAGACGGCACCAATCGGGTCGCCACTCGCAATGATCGGAGCTGCAGTATAAGATTGGACCTCTTCATCATTGGAATCAACGAATGAGACTTGTCCGTTCGGAGACTCCAAAACAGGATTTCTTTCTTCCATGATCTTTTCAACTAGGTCACTAACACTTTTGTTTAAGTATTCTTTTTTGGAGCCGCCTGCCACCGCAATGTAAGTATCCCTGTCACAAATCATAACTGGGTTTCCAAGGCTATCATATAGTGCTTCTGCATATTCCCTTGCAAAATCGCCTAATTCACTAATTGGAGAGTATTTCTTTAGGATGACTTCACCATCTCTATCCACAAATATTTCCAGTGGATCTCCTTCACGAATACGGAGTGTCCTGCGAATTTCCTTCGGGATGACGACTCTTCCTAAATCATCAATTCGGCGAACGATACCAGTTGCTTTCATCTAATGTTGCCTCACTTTCATCTAATTGATTTGATAAATCCTCATTTTGTAGCAAAATCATCACCAGCTATTGTACTTAGTATTTTTCTAATGGTAAGTTCTATGCACTTTGAAAAAATTTTTCTTTTTGTTGCATTTTTTTACCATGGTACCTAAAAAAATTTCTTCAAGAGGACAATCATCAATTCTAGTTTTTAGTGGCTTGCGTCTCTTTTTTTACATACTGTAAACCCTTGGCCATCTCAAATAAGATATTGAGCCATTTGCTTTGTTCCACGCCTTTTATGTGCAGGACCAGCTTCATTCGATTGCCGTCCATACCGAAGCCCACCATACGGCCATACTTCGATCCCAGCTCGAACACTTTTTGTCCATCCACATCGCTGCTGACCTTTTCCCTAAGGAGAATGCTGATTTCCTGCTTTAATTGTTTAATGCTTTCAATTCCGGCCTTTTCTGCATATACCTTCATTTCGGCAATCATGAATAAATAGGAAACCTCTTCTGGATACTCTCCGAAACGATCGATCATTTCATCCTGTAATTCTTCCACTTCTTCAAGTGAAGCGATACCTCTGAACCTTTTATACATTTCTATTTTCTGATGTCCATCCATTATGTAGGCATCAGGGATATAAGCATCCACTTCAACGTCAATTTCCAGTGTGTTCTTCTCTTCGGCTGGTTGGTCATTGCGTTTCGCATCCACCGCTTCTTTCAGCATTTGTGAATACAGATCAAAACCAACCGAATCGATGAAGCCATGTTGTTGAGCCCCTAGAATGTTTCCAGCTCCCCTGATGGATAAATCACGCATCGCGATTTTGAACCCTGAACCCAATTCTGTAAATTCCTTAATGGATTGAAGACGCTTTTCTGCCACTTCCGTCAACACTTTATCTTTCCTATAAGTGAAGAATGCATATGCCACCCGATTGGATCGACCTACACGGCCACGCAGCTGATAGAGCTGTGAAAGTCCCATTCTATCCGCTTCATTCACGATAAGCGTATTGACATTCGGGATATCAACACCCGTCTCTATAATGGTTGTACTTACCAAAACATCATATTCGCCTTCCAAAAAGCCGAACATGACGGCTTCCAGTTCTTGCTCTGTCATTTGCCCATGAGCATAGGTAACACGGGCATCGGGCACAAGCATGGAAATTTCTTCTGCTTTTCTTGCTATATCCTCTACCCGATTGTAAAGGAAATAAACCTGACCGCCCCTGGCCAATTCCCGTTCTATCGCCTCCGTTACCAATGATCCATTATACTCCATGACATAAGTTTGGATCGGAAACCGGTTCTCAGGCGGTGTTTCGATGACGGACAGATCCCTCACGCCCAGCATCGACATATGAAGGGTCCTCGGAATCGGTGTCGCAGTCAAAGTCAGTACATCCACATTAGTTTTTAACCGTTTGATCTTTTCCTTATGTGTAACGCCAAAGCGCTGTTCTTCATCAATGATAAGCAATCCCAAATCGCGGTATACGATATCTTTGGATAAAATCCTATGCGTGCCAACCACAATATCCACCGTGCCGGCCTTCAATCCTTTTATCGTCTCCGTTTGCTGCTTTTTAGTCCGGAAGCGGCTCATATGGCCAATCGAAATCGGATAATCCTGAAAACGCTCCCTTAATGTTTCATAATGCTGCTGGGCAAGGATTGTGGTCGGAACTAGAAACGCAACCTGCTTCCCATCCATTATGGCTTTAAAAGCGGCCCGGATCGCCACCTCTGTCTTCCCATAACCAACATCGCCGCATAATAAACGATCCATCGGCCGTTCCCGTTCCATATCCTTTTTGATTTCGACTATGGAACGTAATTGATCTTCCGTTTCGTTATAAGCGAATGATGTTTCGAATTCCCTCTGCATATCACCATCAGGGGAAAAGGCATAGCCCTTTGCCGCTTCTCTTTCTGCGTATAACTTGATTAAATCATCGGCAATGTTCTCAACGGATGATTGAACCTTGCTTTTGACACGTTTCCATTCCGTTCCGCCTAGCTTATAAAGCTTTGGCTCTTTTCCTTCAGAACCGACATATTTTTGGACAAGATCAATTTGGTCGACAGGAACATACAATTTATCATCCGCTTGATAACGAATATTCAGGTAATCTTTATGGACCCCATTTATTGTAAGGGTTTCAATACCTAAGTATTTACCGATACCGTGGTTAACATGAACGACATAGTCACCGATCTTCAGTTCGGAATAACTCTTGATTCGCTCTGCATTCGATAGTTTCTGTCTCCGTACCGATTTCTTTGACTTCTTATTAAACAATTCCGTTTCCGTAATGATACTGAATTTTTGCATAGGCAATTCAAAGCCACTATTCAGACTGCCCCGTAAAATCTGTACTTTACCTGGAAGGATGCTGTCAGCATTAAACAGTTCTGCTGCCTCTATATCATAGTCGGCTAAAACCGAATGCAGCTTTTTTACCCGTTCTTCATCCTGTCCAAGTATGACGACTGTATATTTCCCTTTTTTCCAACGTTCCAGTTCAGCTTTGAACACATTCATCTGTCCATGGAAATTTTGCATTTGTTTACTGGCAAAATTCAGGATATTCTGAGGATTCGTATGCGGTACATGCCGTAAAAACAATGAAAGGTATACAAACGGCCTGCTGGATTTCATTATTAATTCCTGCATGGGATGGGCTAATTTAATGTCATGGATAATTTGTCCCTGACTTAAAAGGTCCGTGTACCAACCAGCCTCTTCCTTTTCCAAAGAATCATTGATTTCCTGGATTCTACTGATTTCATCTAAGAAAACCAAACCATTTACCGGTAAATAATCTATTAAACTAGCTGGATCTTCATACGCTAAACTTAAGTATTTAAAGATTTTGTCGGGTATATTCCCCATTTTCAGCTGTTCAAGTTCATAACTGATCGTTTGGACCAGCTGTTCCTTGGTTTTCTCGTCCTTAAGTTTCTTCAAGCTTTTACTTAATCCGCTCTCGAGCCTAGTTATGATTCTTTCGATATGCTCCGTCTCTAGCAAAGCCTCACTGACGGGACCGATCGTCACTTTCTTGAGTTTTTCGATGGATCGCTGGTCTTCACTTGAAAAAGTCCTTATTGAATCTATTTCGGTATCGAATAATTCAATTCGTATTGGATTAGGCTCGGTGATCGGGTAAATATCGATGATACCGCCCCTGATACTGAATTCACCTGGAGAAGCAACCATTTCAGACCGGTTATAACCCATGGCAATGAATTTATTAAGCGTTGGTTCAAGCTCGATGTCTTCCCCTAGATTAAACGCTAGCTGATGCCTTTTCCAAATATCCTTTGGAGGAAGCACACGACGCACCCCAGGAATCGGGGCAATGACAATCCCTTTCTTTCCCTCTGCCCAAAAATTCAATGCCTCAACACGTTGGGCCCTTAATTCCGGGCTTGCAACACTCAAATCAGCCGCAATCAATTCATTGGCTGGATATATATATAATTCTTCCTCGGGAATGAAACTTGATAAGTCCTCATGGAATTTTTGTGCTTGCAATAAATTATGGGTAACTAATAAAATAGGCCTATTCGTCTTTTCATATACGGAAGCCAGCAATAGCGATCTCGAGGAACCTGTGAGACCAGAGACGATTTGCTCCTTAAGCCCTTCATCGATGCCGGCTATTAACGAATGAACATCATCTTGTTTGGAGAACAAGTTCTGCAATCCATTCATTTTCTTTCCCCCCTCTCTTTAACGTGCGAAAAACCATTTGCTGTATTTGAACTTGGCCATCACCAAGATCCTCTTTATTAACGGCAACTTTTATGTGCCCTGGTATTCCAGACAAACGGAAAAATGCTTTGGATTTTGTCCAAAGCCCTCTCCCGCTAATGAATAATATAATCGTTTTCATATAAATCAGGGTTTCTTTGCAGCGATTCATGGCAATCTTCACATATCGCCCTTACATGCATATCCCCTTCAGAATCATAAACGATCATCTCTTGTCGCTCTTCATCGGTAAGTTGATTAAAACCTAACTGCTCCGTACTCAGTGAGTGTGCCTCGATTGAGCCCAGCTTAGTTCCGCAATGTCGGCATCGATAATGGAGAGCCATTTGGTAACCCCCTATTTTTGTAATAGTGTTAGTATGTACAAAAGTATAGGGTTTTTATTCAGCGAAACAGGAAGATATTATTCTTTACTTATATCTACTCTCTGCTTATTGGTTATATTCGTTCATGACCTGTATAAATGGTTTTTCCAACCAAGATTCACATGAAGCTGCGCTTTTTTCGATCGTTGCCCCGACATGATCCCATTCTTCAGGCGAAAAACGCCCTAATACATAGTCAGATACCGGAATGCGGCCAATCGGGCGGCCAATGCCTATTCTGATTCGATTGAATTCCTGTGTACCCAAATGGGCAATTGAAGATTTTATCCCGTTATGACCGCCTGCACTTCCTTTTTGACGAAGGCGAAGCTTTCCTGGAGGCAAATCAAGGTCATCATATATTATGACCACATCCGCGATATCCACCTTAAAGAAATGCATGACAGCCGAAATGGATTCTCCTGACAAATTCATATAGGTTAAAGGTTTAAGCAATAAAACTTTTTCTCCCTTTACCATTCCTGAACCATATATACCCTTATGTTTTGCTTGATCAAGAGGGATCGACCATCTCCTGGATAACTCATCTATTACTTCAAATCCGACGTTATGCCGGGTTTTTTCATATTGTTTACCGGGGTTCCCTAACCCTACAATAATTTTCATGATTCACACTCCGTCATTACGGTTATTTAGGGAGTTACACTGGGACGAAGTTTTTCCAAGATCCATCGACCTTAGAAAAATAGTACCCTAATTTCAAGCTGGACTGCAAGCGACCGGAGAACTAATTAGGTAAAATCCAAATTAAAGGATTCCATTACGAAAAAAAATCTGTCCGATTTAAATGGATGCATCCAGAGATTGAAAAGACGTAACTCGTTAAGAGCTACGCCTATTATATCATGATTCACTTGTTTAATCCCGGCATCATGACTCTGGTGATGCCTTGGTTTCCCTGCCTTCTTCATTTTCAGGGATACCGCCATCCTGCTGTTCGCCCGTACTTATTTCCTCTTCCTGGCGAGGAGCCAAAACAGATGCAACAACTTCTTCACCATCGTGGCCGATTGTAACTTGCTTATTCGTTTGGATATCGGATATGTAGATTGTATCCCCTACCTGAAGTTCGGTAACGTCAACATCGATGGAGTCAGGAATGTCATTAGGTTTAGCCGTGACCGTCACTTCATGAAGAGACTGCTGGAGGACCCCACCGTCTTTCACGCCTTTACAAACACCGACAAGGTTAATGCGAACTTGTGCCTGTAATTGAGCGGACATATCCACAATTAAAAAGTCTGCATGATAAATGGAGTTTTTTAGTGGATCCTTTTGATAGTCAGAGAGCATGACTTTATAACTCTTACCTTCCAAGTCCAAAGAAATGATCCCATTACGGCCTATTTCCTTGATTGTCTTTTGAAGCTCGATATTATTGACGGAAATGGCCGTACTGTCATTTTTATTGCCATATACTATCGCAGGGATTTCGCCGCTTTCCCTCAAATTCCTTAAATTAGAGTGTTTTGAATCCGTACGTTCTTTTGCAGCTAATATATTACTCATACATCCTCCGCCTTCCTGAATATGAATTACAAGTTTCTCTATATTTAACATTTCCCTAAATGTTGAATCATTAAACATGAAAGGTAAAATCCGCTGGGAGCAAGAAGGCGATAAACATATGGTAAACATAGGAATTCTCTGCAAAATCTTTTTTCATTCTTTTTTCTCTAATTCAAGCGTGAATCGCTTTTTTTTCCATTTTTCCCTCAACTTGCATCACTCGGTCAAGGATTTGGGCTGCTAGTGATGAGTATTGAATACTATCCTTTTTCCGTGGTCTCGGCAGATTGATTTCCTTATTCATGACGACTTTTCCTTCTTCGATTAATATGACACGGTCGGCAAGCATTACGGCTTCTTCAACGTCATGTGTAACAAGTAAGGCAGTAAAATCCCTTTTCCTCCATAGTTCTTCAATCAGCCTTTGCATGCCAATTCTCGTCAAAGCATCCAATGCCCCTAGCGGCTCATCCAGGAGGAGAATATCAGGTTGGTTAACCAATGCCCTCGCTAATGCAACCCTTTGTTTTTGCCCCCCAGATAAAACGGACGGCCAATCATTTGCTCGATCTGCAAGGCCCACTTGCTCCAGTAATTCCATAGCGTTCGACTTCCAATCCCCTTTCAAGCCTACACCAATATTTTGAAGGATTTTTTTCCAAGGAAAAAGCCTGCCATCCTGAAACATCGTCCGTGATGATTTATTTAATCCATTCAATGGTTTTCCATTCACCAGTATCTGCCCGCCCGTCGGCTTTTCCAGTCCTGCCACAAGACGAAGCAAGGTGCTCTTTCCACATCCGCTCTTACCGACAATGGCTATGAATTCTCCCTTTTTAAATGTCAGGTCCATCCCCTTTAATACTTCAAACTCCCCAAAATCCTTTCTTACACCCTGCAACTCCAACGAATTACCATTTTTCATGTTAATGACCTCCTCATTGGTATGACGGATGCCACTTTAAGCATCTTTTTTCAATTATTTTGGCCGCAACGTCCGATATTTTCCCTAATAAGGCATATAAGAGAATACTAAGAACAACAATATCCATCCTCATGAATTCACGGGCATTCATAGCCATATATCCAATTCCGGAATTAGCGGATATTGTTTCTGCGACAATTAATGTTACCCACATGATTCCAAGTGAGAAGCGGATTCCCACCAAAATGGATGGAAAGGCTGCAGGGAGAATCACATTCCAGAATAAAGAAAAACCACTCAACCCATAAACCCTCGCCGCTTCGATTAATCCCTTATCCACCGATTTAACACCATGAAATGTATTTAAATAGATAGGAAATAGAACCCCTAAAGCGACAAGGAAGATTTTCGCTTCTTCATCTATACCAAACCATAGAATCACCAGTGGTATTAAAGCTAAATGCGGAATATTACGCAACATCTGAAGCGAGGTATCGAATAAGGTTTCAGCAATGGATGATAATCCATTTAATAAACCAAGTACAAAACCAATGATCCCGCCTATTAAAAAGCCGATGAAGGCACGCTGAGCACTGATGCCGATATAATCAATAAGTTCACCCGTCCCCAGTAATGCAACACCTGCTTGAAACACTTCAGTCGGGGCAGGCAATATCCGTTCCGATAGAATCCCCCACAAGGACAGCAGCTGCCAAGTTACCAAAAGGAGAATGGGCACAAGCCATGATATAAGGTGGAACTTATTGAACTTTTTGTTTAACTTCATCTTCAATTTCACTTCCTTTTGTAGGGTAGTGGTCATTAGCCAATATTTCCCCGAATGGGCTCGTAGCTTTTGAAACGGGTCCTTGCAGCCTCTCAACAGGGAGTAAAGGGAATAATAATTCTGCAACTCTGTACGCTTCTTCAAGATGAGGGTATCCAGATAAAACAAAGGATTCTATTCCGATTTCTTCATATTCCTTCATTCTGGCAGCAACATTTTCTGCACTTCCGACTAGTGCCGTACCCGCGCCCCCGCGCACAAGACCTACACCTGCCCATAGGTTAGGGCTGATTTCAAGCGAATCCCTGTTTCCGTTATGGAGCTGCGACATCCGCTTCTGGCCCACTGAGTCAAATCTTTCGAAAATCTTTTGTGAATTTTCAATCGTTTCGTCATCCACATACTTAATGAGTTCCTCCGCCGCCTGCCAGGCTTCTTCTTCCGTTTCTCTCACAATGACATGCATGCGAATGCCGAATCTGACTTCACGTCCGTACTCTGCTGCTTTTTTACGTACCTTTTCAATTTTTTCAGCCACTTGCACCGGCGGCTCACCCCAAGTAAGTACACATCAATATGCTTTCCCGATATATCGATGGCTGGATCGGATGAACCTCCGAAATAGAGTGGTGGGTACGGTTTTTGTACAGGTGACAACAGAATATTTCCACCTTCAACCTTTAGGTGCTCCCCTTCATAGTCCACACTCTCACCAGACATTTCCTTTCTCCAGATATCGAGAAATTCATTTGTTTGCTCATAGCGTTCCTTATGATTTAGAAACACGCCATCACCTGCCAATTCGACGGGGTCCCCCCCAGTTACAACATTGATCAAAAGACGGCCATTCGACAGCCGGTCGAAGCTTGAAGCCATACGCGCAGCTAAGGTTGGCGACATTAAACCTGGACGAATCGCAACTAGGAATTTCATTCTTTCCGTTGCGGAAATCAGTGAAGAGCCCACTACCCATGCATCCTCACAAGACCGTCCCGTCGGAAGCAAAGCCCCTTCAAAACCTAAATGATCAACCGCCTGTGCTATTTGTTTTAAATAAGGAAGCGTGATTGCCCTCCCTCCCTTTGTCGATCCTAAATAGCGACTTTCCCCATGCGATGGTAAAAACCAAAATACTTTCATTTTCATTTCCCCCTTATTGTTTTTTAAGATCTGCTGAAGCATCCAGGATATTAATCTTGCTTGGGATTAATTTAAGATGGTAAAACGTATCGGCAATCTTTTGTTGATCATCCAAAACCCCATTGGAAATCTCCTCAAGTCCATATTCTTTTCTATTTAATGTTTTTTCCAATGCCTCCACACTCATTCCAATTTCCGGAGATAGAAACTCAGCGACGTCCCTTGGGTTTTCTTCAATCCATTTATCAACTTTTATCAGTTCTTCTTTGATAATCTTCAAAGCCTCTTCATTCCCGGCAAATGAATCAGTTGCCAAAAAGAATTCCCGATTCGCCACCAGTCCTTCTCCATCCTGAATCGTTTTCGTTTCAAGTTCCAATTCCGCCGCTGATAAAAATGGATCCCATATTACCCAGGCATCTATTTGGTTTCCTTCAAAAGCAGCCCTCGCATCAGCCGGTGGCAAGTAGACGGGTTGAATGTCATCAAGAGCAAGACCTGCTTCCTCTAACGCTTTGACCAATAAATAATGAACATTGGAACCTTTATTCAAGCCAACCTTCTTTCCCTTTAAATCTTTCACATTTTTAATGGGTGAATCCTTTTGTACAACTATAGCCTCTCCTGATGGGTTTGCCGGCTGATTGGCAATATAGACAAGCGGAGCATTGGCTGCTTGTGCAAATATCGGCGGTGCCTCCCCTGTGTGCCCAAAATCAATACTGCCGACATTCAAGGCTTCAAGCAGCTGAGGTCCTGCAGGGAATTCAGTCCAATCGACTGTATATCCCACTTCCTTTAAATGTGTTTCCAGCTCCCCTTTTGATTTTAAAATATTTAATGTCCCGAATTTTTGATAACCGATTCGAATGGTCTTATCCGATTCTTTTGCATCAGCAATTGTGGAACTGTTCTTTTCCTGCCCGCATGCACTTACTATCAGCATGATGATGCTGAAGATGGACAGCAGCCATATCTTTCGTTTTTTCTTCATATTCTGCACACCCTTCTTAAACTATTTATATAAAAATAAAAGGCTCCTTTTCTTTACCAATAGGACAATAGGGCAAAAAGATGCCTAATGTTCAATGGTAAGTGAAAAGGAGCCTTCGGTAGTCCGATCGGCGTTAACCAGTATTAACTTTCATAGTTTTTCATTCCATGAATATGAATTGTATTTTGTATGGTTATTTTATTATTACTATTCTCATCTGTCAACTAAGAATTAAATATTTTCTGAAACTTTTAAACAAAAACACGGCGAGCCCGAAAAGGCCCGCCGTGTTTTCGTTTTATTTTGTTATCAATCGAATAATGTACTGACTGATTGTTCCTCATGCACACGAATGATTGCCTCTGCAATCAAAGGTGCTACAGAAAGACCAACAATTTTATCGATTTTCTTATCTTCAGATAGGGCAATCGAGTTAGTCACGACCAATTCCTTGATCGTTGAATTTTGAATCCTTTCGATGGCAGGACCTGAAAGGACTGGGTGTGTACAACAAGCGTACACTGCTTTAGCACCATTCTCCACAAGGGCATTGGCCGCTAATGTAATAGTTCCTGCAGTATCGATGATGTCATCAATCAGTATTGCTGTCTTCCCTTCAATATTACCAATGATGTTCATGACTTCAGCCACGTTCGGTCTTGGACGGCGCTTATCGATAATGGCGATCGGTGCTTTTAGGCGATCGGCCATTTTACGGGCACGTGTTACACCACCATGATCCGGGGAAACGATGACGATATCACTTAAATCTTTTTCCTTGAAGAAATCAGCTAAAATCGGAACGGCAACAAGGTGATCGATCAGAATATCGAAGAAACCTTGAATTTGAGGTGCGTGAAGATCTAATGTGATTACACGGTGGGCACCAGCCGTTTCTAAAAGATTTGCGACAAGTTTAGCTGTAATTGGTTCACGCGCACGCGCTTTGCGATCTTGGCGGGCATAACCGTAATATGGCATTACAATATTGATCGTTTTAGCTGAAGCACGTTTAAGAGCATCGATCATAATTAAAAGTTCCATTAAATTTTCATTGACTGGTTGGCTTGTTGATTGGATTACGAATACATCACAGCCACGGATACTTTCTTCAATATTAATTTGAACTTCACCGTCACTGAAACTTGTTACGCTACATTTTCCAAGTTCAACACCGATTGCTGCAGCAATTTCCTGAGCTAAATCGAAGTTTGAATTTAAAGAGAATACTTTTAAATTAGGATCTAAATACTGATTTGACATGATGACCTCCGTCGGTTATTTATTAAATTTCAAATTCTTGACATAATCTTCTTTGTTAACTTGACGAGCCCGGGCAACGGATAGGGCTTGCTGCGGTACATCTTGCGTGATGGTTGAACCAGCAGCTACATATGCCCCTTCTCCTACTGTCACAGGTGCAACCAGATTAGAATTGCAGCCTATGAAGACATTGTCTTCAATCTTCGTCAAATATTTATTTTTCCCGTCGTAATTCACGGTAATAGATCCACAGCCTATATTAACATTCTCCCCAACCTCTGCATCACCAATATAACTCAAATGTGAGGCCTTGCTTCCTTTGCCAAAAACGGTCTTTTTAATTTCGACAAAATTACCGATCTTAACGGAATCCTTAATATCTGATTGAGGTCTAACATGTGCGAATGGACCGATTTTAACAAAACTTCCAATACTGCTTTCGTGCACAACCGATTGGAGGACTTCCGTTCCATCACCAATTTCACAATTACTGATTTCCGTATTCGGGCCAATCAAGCAGTCCTGCCCGATGATACTTTTTCCTTTAATGAATGACCCAGGGTTAATGACTGTATCCTGTCCGATTTGCACATCCGCTTCAATGAAAGTTGTTAGCGGGTCGATGATCGTTACACCGTTCCTCATATGCTTTTCATTGATGCGTTTCCGTAAAATTTGCTCAGCCTGCGATAAAGCCACACGGTCATTCACACCCAATGTCTCCTCGAATTCACTGGATTGGAAAGCCGTCACCACTTCGCCTTCTTCTTTTAAGATTTCAATAACATCCGGTAAGTAATATTCTCCCTGGACATTTTCATTCGAAACCTTTTGCAGCGCGCTGAATAATGCTTGGTTGTCGAAGCAATATGTACCGGTATTTATTTCCTTAACATATCTTTCTTCTTCCGAAGCATCCTTATGCTCGACGATTTTTTCTACAAGTCCGCCTTCACCGCGGAGGACCCTTCCATAGCCAGCAGGGTTATCTGCATATGCTGTTAAGATTGTAGCTTTCGCCTGACTTTGCTCATGTAAGGCTATAAGCTCTTTCATTGTTTCCGCTTTAATCAGAGGCGTATCACCGCAAATAACAAGGGTCGTGCCACTTTTTGCGGATAAAACGCTTTCCGCTTGCATTACAGCATGTGCCGTACCTAATTGCTGTTCTTGTAAGGCATACTTGCATGAATCACCAAGTTGCTCTTGAACCTTTTCAGCACCATGGCCGATGACTGTTACAATATCTTCTATTTGAAGTTGATTGACTTGATCGATAACATGTTGTACCATTGGTTTCCCGCAAACAGGGTGCAAAACCTTATAAAGCTTAGATTTCATCCTAGTACCTTGCCCAGCGGCCAATATTATTGCATAGCGATTACTCATAACAGGCCTCCATTTTCACCTTTTTATCCACTAAAAATATTATCTCAAATAGTGATTCTTTTCAAGGTAACAATTAAAAGTACATATAATTGTCAACCAAACGGGTGAAAAATTTCCGTTATCCGACAGCTTACAAATGTCAGCATTGGGACTTGGAGCATTATTTGACATCATGAAATGAATGATATATGCCCGGTCAATGTACAGAAACATGTCTCCTCCCCTTTATCCCAAAACTCTGCCACGACCGCGCCATGCCCTATGTACAAGCCACCTGGCAGCACTGCACCCGTTGTTAACTCCCATTCCGAGATCAGGTTACCGATTCATGTCATTAGAGAGATCCCCTTACAGGAATTTCAATTTCCGGTTGATCAAAAAGGTTTTAAAAATAAAAAGGATGGGTACTTAAACTTTAGATAACACCGTAAGTTTTACAGCAAATATCTGTATGATGAGCGGATGAGTTCTAAACTTATCTGTTTTTGAATAAATAAAAAAGAGCACTACTTATGAAGTAGGCTCTAGATGCACGAATTATAAATTTAAAGTTTAAAAGTAAGGTTATTTTAAGAAGCACCTGCTCCAGCTTCCTCTAATTCAGTTTCAAGTTCTCCCAATCGATGATATTCTGTCAAGACAGCTTCTTGAATTTTCCCGCGTGTCGAGGAATTGATTGGATGAGCGATATCCCGGAATTCTCCATCTGGAGTTCGTTTACTTGGCATTGCTACAAATAAACCATTGTTTCCGTCGATCACACGAATATCATGAACCACAAATTCATTATCCAGTGTAATTGATGCGATAGCTCTCATACGACCATCCGTATTCACACGGCGTAATCTTACGTCAGTTACTTCCATTTAAGCTCACCATCCCTTTTTGTTGTTGTTAAAACTTAAAGTACATATTCAACAAAAAAACGTGAACTCCTTCTATTATCTGTAATTTTTTTAGAAAATTCAGCCTAGTTTTTAAAAACATTAAAAATCACCCATATATTACAGGGAAATTACCCATTACGAATGCCCTGAAAAATAAAAAAAAACGCCCGTTTATTTAACGAGCGCTACCACTTCTATTTCCACTAGTGCATCTTTAGGAAGGCGAGCAACCTCTACACAAGAGCGGGCAGGTTTGTGAGCAGAAAAATATTCTCCGTATATTTCATTAATCGAACCGAAATCGTCCATACTTTTAATGAATACTGTAGCTTTAATGACAGTTTCCAATGAAGCCCCAGCTTCTTTCAATACGGCTTGGAGATTCTTAAAGACCTGGTGTGTTTGTTCCTTGACATCCCCTGTCACCATTTCACCAGAAGCAGTAAGCGGGATCTGTCCAGAACTGAAAAATAACGTATCCACGATCACGCCTTGTGAATATGGTCCGATCGCTGCCGGTGCTTCATCAGTATGTATCGTTTTCATGAAATCATTCCCCCTATTCCTTTTTCGTAAAATAATTCCCACGGCTGACCTTGATTTTCTTGTCTCTTTCGACCACCTGTGTCAACTTGATTAAAGAAACATAGTCCTCGACAAGGCACTCCTCCGTATGTTCGGATTCGACCAGCACCGCAATTCCGGCAACTGTTGCCTTAAATTCATCCAATAGACTGACCATACCGTTAATGGTACCTCCAGCCTTCATGAAATCGTCTACAATCAATACATTCGAACCCTCAACCAAGCTTCTCTTAGAGAGTACCATAGTCTGGATCCTCTTTGAAGAGCCAGAAACATAATTGATGCTCACTGTAGAACCTTCCGTTACTTTATTATTCCTACTTACAATGACAACTGGAACATTCAAATAATTTGCCACGGCGTATGCTAATGATATCCCTTTGGTTGCCATCGTCATGATGACTGAGACATTTTTCTTGGCATACATTGAAGCGATTATCCTTCCAACCTTATTCACGGTTTGCGGATGTCCTAATATGTCTGTCATATATAGATAACCGCCAGGAAGTAGCCTTTCGGGACTAGCGATCGTATCGCATAATCCGTCAATGAAGGCATTGACCTCTTCTTCCTTGATGGAAACAATATATTTCACTCCACCGGCCGCACCTGGAACGGTTGTTAAAGAACCTATTCCCCGTTGTTCAAAGGTATCTTTGATGATGGTCAAATCTTCACTGATCGAGGACTTTGCCGAACTATATCTTTCAGCAAAATAAGTCAGCGAAACTAATTCCCCTGGATGTTCTAATAAATAATTGGTCATATCGACTAGCCTCTCGCTGCGACGAAATTTCATTGAGACACCCCCTTTGTGAATTCCGAATATTATATTGCAACTATACCACTAATGTACGTTTCTATTCAAGATTGTTTCGATCACCCAACAAACGGACCGCATAGACCTGATCACAGAATCCGCGAAGACCATTGTAAATCCTCTGCATGCGCGAATCATGTTCCACCAAACCAAAAACGGTCGGACCGCTTCCGCTCATCAAGACCGAATCTGCTCCAAATGTCTTCATTTGATCTTTAATGTTCGCAACCTCCGGGTATAACTGCAATGTCACTTGTTCAAGAACATTCCCCAACCCTTCACATACATCGTGATAATTGTTTTCCATAATAGCCGAAATCATTCCAGGTACATCCGGATGCTCCATTTTTGAAGTTTGGAGCCTTTTGTATATATCGGCAGTCGAAACGCCGATCGTCGGTTTGGCCAAGATGACCCAGCACTTTGGCGGTGCAGGAAGATGCGTGATTTTTTCCCCGCGCCCTCTGGCCAATGCCGTACCTCCATATACACAAAATGAAACATCAGAACCAATTTCAGCTCCGATTTCCGCAAGTTCATCCATGGAAAGACCAAGCTTCCACAGTCTATTTAAGCCTCTTAAAGTTGCTGCGGCATCACTGCTGCCACCAGCAAGTCCTGCGGCTACAGGTATATTTTTCTCTATAGTTATGGAAACACCTTTATTGATTCCAAAACGTTCCTTTAGAATAAATGCAGCTTGATAAGCCAAATTCCGATGATCATCCGGAACAAATCGATTATGGGATAGAATTTGAATATGATTTCCCTTTATTTCCTTTAGTTCAATTCTATCGGCAAGGTCGACTGTCGTCATGATCATTTCCACCTCATGATACCCATCAGGCCGTTTGAAAAGCACATCCAAAGCCAAATTAATTTTAGCCGGGGCTTTTTCCATAAGCTTCAATATGTCCACCTACTTTAACGTTCTTAAAAGTTCTTGTCCTATTCTATCATATTTGTTTATATTCTAAAGGTTTTTTCATCGTAATTTCAATGTAATGAAGCTAAGATTGGCCCTTAGAGGAGAATAGACACATGTAGGCACATTGGGGAGCAGCCACTTCCTGCATCCCAAAAGACTTGCTACATATCCATATAGCATTCACCGATACATAAAAAAACCAGACTCCTTAACTACAATGTAAGCAAAAATGAATAGAGCTATACATTGTATAAAGAGTCCGGCTTCCATCAACATGACGGCATGATACAATTAAGTGTTTTATCTTACTCTTTGTTCACCAATTGACGTTGTGCTTTTTCGATAGCAAGTTTTACCATGTTTCCTGCGTCCCTGGCCCGGATTCCTCCCCAGCCTTCTTTCTGGACAACATCGTAAAATCCAAGTTCCTTAGCCAATTCCTCTTTAAGATCATTTGACATAATCCCTTTTTTCCTGCTCAAGCGAAGCAACCCCTTTCACATGCCGTCACATGCCTAGTGTTTGCAACATACGCTATTTCATTACATCCTTTTTAAGCCTTTATTGGGACTCACAGGATATTTTATGCAAAACAAAAAGCAGCAAACAAAATTGTTAGCTGCCTCGTCTAAGTTACATCTCTTGTTGTTTGTTTAAAAATGTTAGTTCTACGGTTTCCGTTAAAACATCCGCATAGCTGTAAGATACTCTTTCAAACGCATTTTCATCTTGGTCGAGCTCAATTACAAAAACAGCCGGATAAGTTTCCGCCAAAGTTCCAAATCGTTCTACAGTCTTTCTTCTTCCACCGTTTGCTTTTAAGAGCAATCTTTTACCCAGGTTTGAATCAAGTGCAGTTTTAATATCAGCTAGAGTTTTTGGCATTTTCGGTCCACCTCACTAAGTTAAGTATATCACAATTTACAAATATACGCAAACAAAATAATAAATTATATCAGCACTTAAAAATGTAGTCAATATATTTTTATCTGAAATTCGGCAAAATCGCGAACAATTTTATTATATCCTGGGAAATGAAAAATTATGTAAACGAACTATTCCATTATTTATTAAGCCGAATTTTCGTAATTAAATCATTGCCTACGAACATTGCTCTACAAATAACCCATTTTTTTGTGAGGATATCCGAATTCTCCCCCTACCAAAAGCAAGCTGCATTCTTTCAAAATGCAGCTCGTTCATTCTTCCTGAAATGGCTTGAAAGGCAACCCGGTCCGTAACACCCCTTTTGTCTCAATTCCCCCCAGTCCCTTCTCTCCCGTTAATGTATTCCGAAGGACATCCCATACATGAATATGATCGGAAAATGGCGTAAAGCTTATCTTTCCGACGATATAAACCGGATCAAGAGCATGTATATTAACACGGGAAGGAGAACTTGCGAAATTTGCCCCCGCTTGGATCAGCGATTCAAAATGCGACTGACAAGCCCCGGCAAATATAATCAGTTGGTCTAAATGAGAAACCCTCCTTCGCGCTTCTCTAACTGTCTGTACAAAATCCTTTGAGTGACGGTAGGCATTAATATCGGACATCGGTCCTTTTGATTTTGAATAGGCATCATGACCGGTGACAACAAGAATGTCCGGCCGATAATGATCCAGCAAACCCCCGATCCTTTGGGGCATTTCCTTTTCATTGCAATAGATGCCATTGACCGGAATACCGAATTTCTGATATAGATCCATGCATTTCCTCAAGTAAGATGCATCCCCATCAACATGGAGCACCCTCCCTGGTATTTGGAAATATTCACCGCTATACCGATAGCCATTACTGGATTGATAGCCGTTTTTTTGTTGTTGCAGCTCTAGATCTTGCGTTAATAAGCGGTCAGATTGTTCTTGTAGTACTTCATTCGACCTTTGTCGATCATTTCTTTCATTATCATTAATAATCATTAAATCTTGAAAAGGTGCATCTGCAATCAGTCGGATATCTTCCCCATAAAGAATAGCTTCACGCCTTCCGTCAATATCACGGATATCAATTACCCGGAACAACACGTCGCATTTATAAGAAACCCGACCAACAATATCGTTTATTTGAATATTCATGGCCCCACCCCATGAGAAGACTTATTTTCAGCCCGCCCTAGTTTATTTTCATTCTTAAGTTATGCGAACCAATCTTGAATGGTGAAAGGTGGATATTGATTACATTTTCGGGTATGTTCCATCATGATGGGCCAATTTCAAAATAAAAAAAGCCGGAAGCTGGGAGTGACCCCTTTCCGACTTGAATCTTTCACGTTTTCTTTATTTGAAATTCGGCAATAACGCATCACTTAAGCGGCCAAATTCTTTGATGCTCAGTGTTTCGCCCCGTCTGGAAGGATCCACTTCCGCGGCTTCGAGAGCGGCAAGTATGTGTTCCTTTTTCGATTTACCATCTGGCATCTGACTGGTTAAGTTATTTAAAATCGTTTTCCGACGCTGTGCAAAGCACGCCCGGGTCACAGTGAATAGGAAATCCTCATCCAGGACCTCGACGATTGGCTTCACGCGCCTAGTAAGGCGGATTACAGCTGAATCAACATTAGGCTGAGGCATGAATACCGTTTTTGGTACGATCATCACTGTTTCGGCTTCTGTATAATATTGAATGGCAATGGATAAAGAACCATATTCCTTTGTCCCAGGTTTTGCGGCAATTCGGTCAGCCACTTCTTTTTGCAGCATGCACACGATGCCTCTAATGGGCAAGTCCTCGGACAATAGCTTTAAAATGATCGGCGTCGTGACATAGTATGGCAGGTTTGCAACAACCATCAAGTCCGAGAATCCAGCAAATTCATCCTCGATGACCTTCTTGACATCAGCCTTAAGAACATCCCCGTGAATGATGTTTACATTGTTATAGGGAGACAGTGTATCCGATAAGATGGGCAGTAGACGCTGATCAATCTCAAAGGCCGCAACCTTTTTGCTGCTTTTCGCCAGTTGTTCCGTCAATGCCCCGATTCCCGGCCCAATTTCGATGGCGCCGCTTTCCTCTGTCAAATTGGCATGTTCGACAATACGTTTCAAGATATTCGTATCGATTAAAAAGTTTTGGCCTAAGCTCCTTTTAAAGGAGAATCCGTACTTCTTTAATATTTCTTTCGTTCTGACAGGGGTTGCAATATCCTTATTCATTTTTTTCCTCCTGAATTATCTGTACCATCGCTTTCTCAAAAGCCTCAGTTGATATTTGGAACATTTTTAGTCTCTTATATAACTGTTTACCATTGGTAAACCCGATTTTTAACATAGATCCAAGTTTTTCCCTTCGTTCCTTGGCACCGGATCCCCCGATTAAACCTGCATCTATTAAATCCTGCTGTGAAATCTCTTCCGAAGCCTCTTCGTCCATTATTTGGGCATCCTTTAAAGCATTACGAATTGCCTCAGGAGAAGCATGCTCCACACCAATTCCTCTACCTGACTTAGGAAGGGCTTCCTTCTTCGTTAAAAAAGCGTGTTTACACCCTTTTACTTGTTCTGAAATGATATTCCTGATTTTTTGACCAGGAAAATCAGGGTCAGTGAAAATGATGGCTCCACGTGTCTTTTGTGCAAGCCTCACCTGTTCAATACAGGACTCATTCACCGCTGATCCGTTGGTTTCTATTGTATCAGCATTAACAGCCCTTTTTATCGCCACCGTATCGTCTTTTCCTTCTACAACAATAATTTCTTTAATCTTTTTCATGGTTTCCTCCATACAGAAAAGCGCAAGCGCTTTGATTAGCTCTTGGATAAACGTAACCGATCCCCCGTAAAAAACTTTTTTGGGTAGAGAATCCAGTCTAGATCATTTATGAAAGTTTACACGCATATATTGAAATCTTATGGAATGGCGAGACGTCTATCTTATTAAAACAGTTTTACATGGGGTTTTTCAACAAATGGAAAATAAAACGCAAAAAACAGGAGACGAATTCATCTCCTGCGAGAGAAACCTTATTAGTCCAATACGCGAATCTTTACTCTCTTTACACCCCAGCGATAGGCATCATTTTTTGAAGAAAAGAAGACGTCAATCCTATTTCCCTTTATTGCTCCGCCTTTATCAGCTGCTACAGCATAGCCATATCCCTCTACATATACTTTCGACCCCATGGGAATCACGCTTGGATCGACAGCAATGATTTTCGCACCCGGATTACTCTTTAGATCTACTCCTGTGGACGTGACTCCGGAACAGCCCTTACAACTGGCAGTATAAGCTGTTGAAGATACGTATATTTCTTTTCCACTTGAAGAACTAACGTTAGTTACTCCCCGTGATGCCTGCGCAACAGTCGTTCGAGTTCCGACCGTTACAACTTTATCCTGCTTTTTATTAACTACTTTTTCTGAAAGTAATTCTCTTTTGACCTCTTTGCCATTTTCTTTAACAACTTCATATTTCTTGGAAACGAGTCCGTCTTTTCCTTCTTTGACAATTTTCTCTTTCCCTTTTGATAAAGAGTCATCTTTTTTAGTTATGACAGCAAAGTCAACTGGTTCTTCCACTACATCGGTGACTTTTTCAATTCGAACTACGTTTACCGTATTCTCAGCTTTAACTTTTTCGGTTAATTCTGGCTCAACTCGATCCAAATCATTGAGTTTTACTCCTTGTTGCTTTAAAAAGTCAGCGACAGTAGTCGAAGTTGACCATACCTGCTTTTCGTCTCCACCAACCACTAATTTCAGTGAAAAGGCTTTGTCTATGGCAACTTCCATATTCGCTTTCAGCTTCGTACTTTTTGAAGGGGTGATCTTATCCTGTTCCTTCACACTTAGATTTTGGTCTTTTAAAAGTCCATCTACCGTATCTGCGGTGGACCAGACTTCCTTCTTCTTACCATCCTGTACCATGACGATTTTTTGTGCAGGCTTCCAAACCACCTCCAAATCATCATCAACCTTTGTGGTTCTTGATGGGTGGACATAATCTGCGGCTTGAACGTTAATCTCTAAATCTTCCAACATATCATTTACAGTAGCCGCGTGTGTACGCACTACCTCTTCTTTTCCATCTAGCATGATTGTTACTGTATCCTTTGTTCCTTGATATATAAGTATTCCCAATGCTGTAGAAACAAGAATAGCACTGCAAATGGCCATTGCCATTCTCTTCTTCCCAAAAGGTTTGGGAATAAGGTTTTTCATAGTTTTTAATAGAATGAAAAACTCCTCCTTCCTCCCGGTGATTATATAGACTTAGTTATCAAGCTGTCAACCCATTCACTTCTCATTCAGGAAATTACTACCTATTATGCATATTCCATAATGAAAAGGAAAGGGCGACTTCTCGACATAATAAGCCTATAGTTGGAGTGAAATTTGTAGAAACCTTAAAAAATTGCGATTTTAGCTAGCAAACCCCGGGAGATATTGTAAAAAAAAAATGTCAGTTAATGCCGAATAATTTCTTGGCATTCTCCGTTGTTGCCTGGGAAACTTCCTCTATTGTAAGTTGTTTGATTTCTGCAATTTGTTCAGCGACAAGTTTCACATATGAAGGTTCATTACGCTTCCCTCTATAAGGATGGGGAGCCAAGTATGGACAATCGGTCTCAATCAGTAAACGGTCTAAAGGTACGGCTGCTGCCACTTCCTTTGGTTTTTTTGCATTCTTGAAGGTCACAGGGCCTCCCAATGAAATATAAAAATTCATATTGATGCAATCCAAAGCCGTTTCTGCACTTCCGCTAAAGCAATGCATGATGCCCCCAACCCTTGATGCCTCTTCTTCCTTCAGTATGTTCACGATATCCGCGGTCGCTTCCCGATTATGGATGATAATGGGCAGCCCCACCTTTTTGGCCAATCGAATCTGCTTCCTGAACACCTCCATTTGAACATCTTTCGGAGATTTATCCCAATGATAATCCAGGCCCATCTCCCCAATGGCCACAACCTTTGGATGATTGGATAATTCCTCGATCCATTGTAAGTCGTCTTCCGTCATATCTATAGCATCCACAGGATGCCATCCGACTGCGGCATACATGAAATCATAAGTTTCTATTAATTCCATTGCCCTTATAATGGTAGGCCGGTCAAAACCAACGACTACCATATTATCGACCCCTGCTTCCTTAGCTCTTTCTATTACGTCTTCGAGATCCTCGTTGAATTGTTCCGCATTAACATGTACATGTGTGTCAAATAACATTATTTTTCTTCCTTTCTAGCACTATTTTATAAAAAAATGAAAGTTTTATGTTTCACATTTAGGTAACAAACAGATTACAAAAGAGGCTGTATGCCCAATTAATAAATGTAGAACCAAAAACTAAACCTATATTACGTTACTTTTTCCAAAAGCATAAAGAAAAAAACATAAAAATGTTTCATATGAAACACCTTTATGTTTTCATCCGTTTATTTCACTTTTGAACCATTTGGAATCGATGAATCTATTGTAGCGACTGAGAGCACATCATCCTGGCTTCCCGCCAAAATCATTCCTTGAGAGAGCTCGCCACGAAGTTTAACAGGTTTCAAATTCGTGACGCATATCACTTTTTTGCCTACTAAATCTTCTGGTTTATAGTGCTGTGCAATGCCTGATACGACTTGCCGTTTCTCATAACCCAAATCAAGCTGAAGTTTAAGAAGCTTATCCGCCTTCTTTACAGGCTCAACTGCCATTACCTCAGCAACACGCAGCTCCACTTTTGTAAAGTCATCAATAGTGATTTCATCAACCTCGGGAATCGTCTCTTCCACTTTTTCCTCGGCCTTAGGGGCATCCCCCTGCATTTGTTCTTTAATATATAAAACTTCCTCTTCCATATCCAAACGAGGGAAGATCGGGTCTCCCTTCAAGACTTTTGTTTCAGCAGGAATTTGACCGAACTCCGCTAAACTGTCCCAGGATTTTAACACATCATCTTTGATGCTAAGCTGAGCAAAGATCTTTTCCGGTGTTTGCGTCAAGAACGGTTTCAAAAGGATTGCCGTCCTGCGTAATGATTCCGCCAAATGAACCATGACACTGGCAAGGTTTTCTTTCTTGGATTCATCTTTAGCAAGAGTCCATGGCTGGGTCTCATCAATGAATTTATTAGTTCTGCTCACGAGTTGCCAAATGGATGTCAGTGCAACTGAAAATTCCATATTTTCCATTGCTTCCTCATACTTGCCAACCGTTTCTTGGTTCATTTCAAGCAAAGCTTTTTCGAATTCACCATTGGATCCTTCATAATTTGGAATCACACCATCAAAATATTTATTGACCATTGCAACTGTTCGATTTAATAAATTCCCTAAATCATTGGCCAGGTCAAAATTGATTCGTTCCACAAACCCTTCCGGTGTAAATACCCCATCGGAACCAAATGGTACTTCACGCAATAAATAGTAGCGTAAAGAATCCAACCCGTAACGATCGATCAATGTAACGGGATCCACTACATTTCCTTTTGATTTGGACATTTTACCATCTTTCATGAGAAGCCATCCGTGGGCGAAGACTTTCTTTGGAAGCGGCACGTCAAGAGCCATTAACATGATCGGCCAATAAATTGTATGGAAACGAACGATTTCCTTTCCGACCAGATGTACATCGGCCGGCCAATAATTCAAGTATTTAGAATCATTGTCCGTTCCATACCCTAATGCCGTTATATAATTGGTCAGAGCATCAATCCATACATAAATGACATGCTTTGGATCTCCCGGCACCTTGATGCCCCAATCGAAAGTAGTACGTGAAACGGCCAGATCTTCCAATCCAGGCTTGATGAAGTTATTGATCATTTCGTTTTTGCGGGATTCCGGCTGAATGAAATCCGGGTTTTCCTCATAAAACTTAAGTAACCGATCCGCATATTTACTCATCTTAAAGAAATAAGATTCCTCTTTCACCTTTTCAACAGGCCTGCCGCAATCAGGACAGTTTCCATTGCTCTCTTCGACTTGACGTTCCGTGAAGAAAGATTCGCAAGGTGTACAATATAATCCTTCATATTGGTCTAAATATATATCACCCTGGTCCAATAACCTTTTGAAAATCTTGGCTACGACCTCTTTATGGCGATCTTCCGTCGTCCTGATGAAATCATCATATGAAATATCAAGCTTTTCCCAGAGTTCTTTGATCCCTGATACGATATTATCTACATATTGCTGTGGAGTGATTCCTTCCTCAGCCGCTTTACGCTGGATTTTTTGGCCATGTTCATCAGTTCCTGTTAAATACATGACATCGAAGCCACGCATCCTTTTATAACGAGCCATGGCATCCCCTGCCACTGTCGTATACGCATGCCCTATATGTAAATTGCCACTCGGATAATATATGGGTGTCGTGATATAGAATGTTTTTAATTTATCTTGCACTTCGTTCCCTCCTCATCATTTGAAAAACCGGCTATGGGACTGGCCCAAGCCAAAAGAATATATTTAAGCTATTATCTCTATTTTAACGCTATATACAATTCTGTGCGACAATAATCACTAATCTAATCATCATGTTAATAGAATAAAAAAATAATAAGTAGACTCAACTTAAAAATAAGGGTACTTCCCTTCTGTCAGCATTACCTCTTACCTGAACAAAATATACCTAAATTTCCTTTTTTGTGCAACAACTCACATATTCGCAAACTTTTTCAGAAAATTATCCTTAATTCAGAACTTTTGTTTTGAAACTAAAATATATTTAATCATATAATAGGGAAGTATGTTTTCATATGCATACTTTGTCGAAATGTGGTGAAGTGAGCAGTTCTTTGTATCCTGAATTTCTTTACTTTTAAAGGCATAACCGATTTTTTCTCTTTAAAAGCCATTTTGTTACACGAAGTGGACCCTGCTATTTCTTACAAAAAAATGAAAATAAATCATTGACGAATTTGGGAATGGCTGGTATTATAAATTTATAAAAAAATTTGTCGAATAATGGCGAAAAAAATAGAAATAGGGTACTAGATTGTAACTGAGAGGAGAATTTTTTAAATGAAATCTACAGGTATTGTTCGTAAAGTTGATGAGTTAGGCCGGGTGGTTATTCCAATCGAACTTCGTCGTACATTGGGTATCGCTGAGAAAGACGCTCTTGAAATCTATGTGGATGATGAGCGCATCATCTTGAAAAAATACAAACCAAACATGACTTGCCAAGTTACAGGTGAAGTTTCCGATAACAACCTTACACTTGCCAATGGCAAATTGATTCTTAGTCGTGAAGGTGCAGAATTACTTATTCAAGAAATTCAACAAAACTTCACTGCTTCTAAATAAATGATAAAAAAACTTCCGTTCTTCGGAAGTTTTTTTATGCTCATTATTCTTGTATATCAATGTGAAACGCTTGATAAACATCGCGTTTTTGCATATTGCGATCTTTTGCGACCTGCTTGATTGCGTCCTTTGAAGTGAACTGCTTGGTTTCTATATAATGATTAACATGGCCGACGATATCAAGGTCCATCCACCAAGCCTCTTCCGATTCATCCTCCGACCATTGCCCGCCTTCTATTATTAAACAGAACTCACCGCGAATTTCGGATTCCACCGCCCATGTCAAGGCCTCACTCACAGTCCCTCGAATGAACTCTTCAAATTTCTTGGTTAACTCCCGGCATAATACTATACGACGGTCACCTAAAATTTCATGCATATGTTTCAATGTTTCTTTCAATCGATGTGGCGATTCATAAACGATCCAAGTTGATTCCATTTTTTTTAATTTTTCCAGTTCCTGCTTTTTTTCTTTTGCTCCCCGTTGCAGAAAACCATAGAAGTAAAAAGGCTGGGGAACCAGTCCAGATGCGATCAATGCAGTTAATGCAGCATTTGCCCCCGGCAACGGAATGACTTTAAACTGTTCGGCAATGGCATCTTTGACCAGTTCATATCCCGGGTCGGATATCGTCGGCAAGCCAGCATCACTTACCAATGCGATGACCTCTCCAGATCGAAGCCTCTCAAGCATTTGCTTCCCGCTATATTCCTTATTATGTTCATGGTAGCTGACGATAGGTGTCGAAATTTCAAAGTAGTTGCATAATTTCTTCGTATTTCGCGTGTCCTCAGCAGCAATTACATCCGCTTCCTTTAAGATTCTTAAAGCCCGGAAACTCATATCCTCAAGGTTTCCTATCGGTGTAGGAACCAGATATAGAGCCGGCTCCAATCCTTCTTTTTCAAAACTCTTTTGCTGCCACATATCATGTATCCTCCTTTGCCATCCACTTTTCCTTTTGTTTTCTTGTTAATTGCTTAAATTTATATTCAGCCTGCATGGCCAATGTCCGTGTTTCGAATATTTCATGATAAATCAGTTCAACCGGTGTCCGGCCACGTGTATACTTAGCGCCCCTGCCTTGATTATGAACATCAACCCTACGGTGCAGATCATTGGTATACCCAGCATAATAACTGCCGTCCCTGCACTTTAAAACATAAAAATAATGCTTATTCCTCTCCATATAGAATCCTTCTGATTTCGGGATTATACTCATTTTGATCATTATATACAACAAGCGGGGGAAGAATCTTCAAATCAGGGTTGCCGTCCTTTATCCCTTCTATAAGAATCGTATTCGCTTCTTTTGAACTCTTAGGATAAACGAATTGCAGTCGCTTCGGTTCAATTCTGTACATCCTCATGAAATGCAGGATATCCATCAGACGGCCCGGTCTATGAACGAATGCGGCTTTCCCACCTTGACGCAGCAATTGGCTTGAAACACGCATGACATCCTCAAGATTACACATGATTTCATGTCGGGCAATTGCAAAGTGCTCATTTTTGTTAATTTCCTCCATGGATGGCGTCGGGAAATAGGGTGGATTGCAAGTAACGACGTCATATTTGCTATACCCTATCTGCTTTGGAATTTCTTTTATATCTCCATGAATCATCTCGATTTGGGAGGTTACGCCATTATAGTCCATGCTCCTCTGGGCCATGTCATATAACCGCTCTTGAATTTCAACACCGGTAATTGTCCCTTTCGTTCTTGTACTCAGCAGCAAAGGTATGACCCCATTGCCTGAGCAAAGATCGACGATTTTCCCTTTTTGGATCGGTACATTCACGAACCTTGATAATAAAACGGCATCTAATGAAAAAGAGAACACCGATGGGCTCTGAATGATCCTTAAATTCTCAGCCAAAAGATAATCCAGGCGCTCATCTCCATTAAGTTCTACCATTGCTGTTACCCTCCTAATCATGTATGGAAAAAGCATGTTTAGGGACCATGCTTCTATGTTACTGTCGTACAAAAAGGGGCCTGACTCATAGTATGCGTCAGACCCCGAATCACTATATATTGTAAACGGTCTATCTATCACGTAAAAGAGATGGAACATCTTTTATATTATCCATTATCACTTCTTGTTTAAAAAAGATAAACAGAACAGGCAATCCCCTTCTTTTCGTAAACTGCCAAAATGCAGATTGCAAATATGAAAGCCTTCTTGATAGATACGGGCTAAGTTATCATAGCCTTCCCCGATATCCATAACCTTTTCCGCACTTGGAGTACGGTTTTTCACTTTTTGTTTGACCTTAACTGCAGCAGGCGCACTTTCGACTTCCACAAGGCCCAACCGATGGCGCAAATGCTCGTTTTCCAGCTTGATCGACTGATTTTCCTCAAGTATTTCAGCTAAGTTCTGCTTCAATTCTCCAAGCTGCTTATATAATTGGCCTATCTGGGTTTCCATATTGGTCACCGACTCAAAAATATCTTTCTTATCCACGCTCTCCCACCACCTTAATAATCTGTGGCTTGAATAGAAACGGCTCCCTCTTTTAGAATCTCATCTAGAGTATACTCTAATACTCTTTCTTGCCCGATTAGTTCAATCTGAAGTACGCGTTCTAGAATATTAAGCCCCACTACCTTGCCTTTGCCACCAGGCGTATTAATCATTTCACCTAAATCAGGAAGCATTTCCTTCGCACTTTCATACTCATCATTTTCATATTTCAGACAGCACATCAATCGACCGCATAAACCTGAGATTTTTGTAGGGTTTAATGATAAATTCTGATCCTTCGCCATTTTGATGGAAACCGGTTCAAAATCTCCAAGAAATGTGGAGCAACAAAGCATTCTGCCACAAGGTCCGATGCCACCAAGCATCTTTGCCTCATCCCTTACCCCGATTTGGCGCAGTTCTATGCGAGTTCTGAATATGGCAGCTAAATCTTTGACTAAATCACGGAAATCCACGCGACCATCCGCTGTAAAATAAAACACGACTTTATTTCTGTCGAAAGTATATGACACATCAACAAGCTTCATATCCAGCTTATGTTCCACAACCTTTTGACAACATATAGTGTAAGCCTCTTCTGCAGCCGCCTTATTCTCGTCTACAATCAGCTTATCTTTTGCATCAGCGACCCGAAGTACTTTTTTCAATGGCAGGACAACATCGTTTTCATCTACTTGTTTACGGGCTGTAACGACTTTACCGAATTCAACACCGCGGACAGTCTCCACTATTACAAAATCGTCCTTAGGAATTGCGAATTCACCCGGATCGAAGTAGTATATTTTGCCCGCCTTTTTAAAACGGACACCTACAACATCATACAAATCATGATCCCTCCTGCAAATTCAGCACAAGCTGTTCCATCAACAGCTGTGGATTCGTGTTGGACATCAGCTTCCTTTTTGCTTCCAAAATGCAACCCATATGTTCAGCAAGGCGTCTTGGGGAAAGATGAAGAGCGTGAGTTTCAAATTCCTTCAGTTTATTTTGGAACACAACGAAGTCCTTTTTGTCCAACTGAATGTATAATAAATCCTTATATATAAGAAGTAACAAATCAAGACCTCTGTCAACCTGTTCTCTTTCTTTAAAGTGTGTGAACCAATCCGTCTGAAGGTACAGCATCGCCTTCAAGGAATTAAGTTTTAACACTTCATATAATTTTACCACTATTTTTTGAGCTTGTACAAACCATTCATCATGGCTAAGCTCGATTCCAGCTTCCACATTCTGTGTGATGTGGGCAATAACCGAGGCCAGCTGTGGTTCTAACTCCTGTTCTATCAGCTTCCGTTTCACATTCTCCGGAGATAATGGCTTGAACGAAATCACTTGGCACCTTGATAATATAGTTGGCAGAATCCTCTGAAGCTGTTCGGTCATCAATATTGCTACCGTATCAGCCGAAGGTTCTTCTAAAAATTTCAATAGACTGTTGGCTGCCCCCACAGACATTTTGTCAGCATCGGCAATCATATAAACCTTCCGATCTGCCTCTACGCTCTTTTTCGAAAATTCTTCCTGAAGCCCCTTGATTTGCTCTTTCTTTATTGAGAGACCGTCCTTTTCTATCAAATGGACATCAGGATGATTCCCACTTGAAATCCGTTTGCAATTCCGACAAAGTTCGCATGGCTCATAACCTGCTGTCGGGGCTTCACATAGTAAGCTTTTGGCAAAGGCATAGCTTATCTCTTGCTTGCCTGTCCCTTTTTCCCCTTCAAATAAATACGCATGAGCCACCCTGTTTTTCGTTATGCTATTTTGCAGCATCGTCATTACCTGCGGCTGAATTTCACTCATGTCCTGCCATGTTTTATCCAAAACCATCAACTCACTTAAGTATATAAATTAATCAGAAGACCTTTAATCTCGCCTATCATTTCCAATATTTCAAGCGAACTCTTCTCTTTATTAAGAATTTCCTCGCTTAACTCAACTAATTTTGCATCTATCGTTTCCACGGTTTTCAATGGCCGGCTCTGTCCATATTCATTCCAGCTCGTTGATTGCTTCAGTTCCAGTCCATATTCAACCGCTTCTTTAACAAACCGTTTCACCAATGCTTTATATTTTGCCAATTCCCTAAAAGTACGTGACCTTACTAAACGCTGACCCGCCCCTTCGATATCGCCTATCAAACGGTTTAATGTTTGGATTTGCATCTTTTGATCCTGTGTCTGGACCATTTGTTGGAATCTTCCATTTCCGGTTTGGAATTGTTTGGCATCCTGTCGCGATTTATCCAGCTTAATAGGGATATCATGGTTGATTTTCATAATGGACCTCCCTGAAACTAACCGTTAAAATTGTAAAAAGTTTTCAACCGGCAGAACAAAAATGGTCGCACCGCCCACTTGAATCTCCACTGGGTAAGGTACATATGACTCGGCATTCCCGCCCATCGGTGAAACCGGTGATACTAATTGGGATCGTGACTGACAATTCTGTTTGATGATCTGGATGGCTTTGTCAACACGTTCATCCTCTGTTCCAATCATAAAAGTCGTATTACCTGATTTTAAAAACCCGCCAGTGCTGGCTAACTTGGTCGTTCCGAAATTATTTTCCACTAATTGATTCAGCAGGCGATGACTATCCTTGTCTTGAACGACAGCAATGATCATTTTCATTCTCATCATCCTCCGGTTACTCTGAATTTTTACTAACTACATTATATCAAATAGTATTGGTTGAATAATATGGAAACCTATATAATCAGTTTCCCGCTTTCGCTAAAAAATCCAATAGGCTGGCTTTCGATTCCTCAAAGACTTCATCTATTGTCCGGCCTGCATCCACGATAATGAAACGTTCTTTCCATCTATTTATAATGAACTGATACCCTTCACAAACTTTTTTATGAAAGTCGAGTGCTTCAAGATCCAGCCGGTTCACTTCCCGTTCCCCATTGGACTGGATGCGTCTCAATCCCTCTTCTGGGTCGATATCAAAAAAGAGCGTGGCATCTGGCATCATATCTCCAATTGCAAATTTATTGATATTGTAAACTTCTTCTATATCCAAACCCCTTGCATTACCCTGATAGGCTAATGAGCTATCTATAAACCGGTCACAGAGGACAATTCCCCCTCGTTCCAGCTCAGGCATGACCACTTCCACTAAATGCTGACGCCTTGCTGCTGCGTATAATAAAGCCTCTGTCCTCGAGTCCATGGCTGTATTATCTTTATTAAGGATCACTTCCCTAATTTGCTCCGAAATGGGAACTCCCCCTGGCTCTCGGGTTAATAGAACTTGATAGCCTTCTTGTTGCAGAGCCTTGCCAAGCATTTGGGTAATGGTTGTTTTCCCGGCACCCTCAGGCCCTTCCATTGTTATAAAAATACCACGTTTCATCGATGTACCTCCAAGGTTCTTTGTATGTAGTATATCATTTTAACCAGTCTGCCCGCTTTCATAAACGATTAATTCTCCGTTTGAAAGGGAGGAACCACCATGAAACCTTGATCCCATTTCCAGCAGTCTCCGCAAATTGGATATATGTTCAGGAGTAATCATTTCCCCGGACATAATTAGAGGGATGCCCGGCGGATAAGGAATGACCATCTCGGCGGATACCTCTCCGACTGCTTTCCGTAATTCGACAGGTCTTGCTTTGCTATGCTTCATGACGGAGTAGGGCATTTCAAGCCCTGTCATTGACCTTCCATCAGGCCAGAGGACCCGAAGATCTGCTTCCTTGTTTCCAGTTCTGTCTTGAGTGGCACTTTTTATAGTTTGTATGATTTCATGAAAAGGAAAATCGGTACCCATTTTTAATAAGGGTAAAATCATTAATAAATTATCAGGATCAGCCAACTCCGTAAAAATGCCTTCGGCTTCACATAGCTGCTGTAACTCAAATCCGCTTAAACCATTTGTTGATTGAATGACTACTTTTAACGGGTCTGCCAAGGTGCCTGGCGGCGCCTCCAGAACCCTTACTGTCTGCAGGGCACCTAATTCTCCTCTGAAGTCCGATATCTTTTCAATAAGGAGTTTTTTATCTTCTGATGTAAAAGCGGCTAAGTAGGCCCTGGCCAAGTCGAGCGAACCCATAATTGGGTAAGATGGACTGCTGGACTGAAGCATTTGTAAATAGAATGATGCTTGATCGACATCAATTAAGGATGAATTCACATGAAGAAATGACCCCATCGTCATGGCTGGCAGTGTTTTATGCGCTGAATGGACAACGGCATCTGCCCCTGCCGAAATGGCCGACTTGGGAAACGGACTTCCTAACTGAAAATGAGCGCCATGTGCCTCGTCCACCAGCACAGGAATCCCCTTTTGATGTGCGAGTCTTACCATTTCCGTCAAGTCTTCACCAATTCCATAATAATTAGGATAGGTAACAATGATGGCTTTTGCATCTGGATGTACACTCAAGGCTTCTTCAATTAAATTTGATCCAACACCGCCGGCAATGCCCCATTTCTCATAATAATCCGGTTGCAAAAAAATCGGTTGTACATTCGCTAACATCAATCCATGTAAAATTGATTTATGGCAGTTTCTTTGGACAAGGACCTTATCACCTTCCCTGCAGGCAGCAAGAATCATGGCAATGTTGCCTACGGTTGACCCATTAACGAGAAAATAACTCCGCTTTACCCCATATAGATCAGCGAGTAGTTGCTCGGACTTTAGAATGGCGCCCTCTGGAGCATGCAGGTCATCTAAACCGCTTATTTCCGTGGCATCAATACCAAGCAGGGGGTTGTATAAGGCTTGGCCCTTTTTATTAAACACCCATCCATTTTTATGCCCTGGGACATGCAGGGATATGGAGCTTTTTTTATGAAAAGCACTCATTGCATCGAACAATGGTGTCTGTGATTGATTCATTTTTCTCTTCCCTCATATCATAGTATTTTTTCATTTTATCAAATAAGTACAATTTTATCTCATATTGCGCCGACAGAAAGGCAATTATGCATCTCTGAACAGTCTGTTTGGAGGGAACATACGGCAACATGGGAGCATGTTGCCAAGCATTCTTCTAAAGTACCAAAAAAAGAATCAGAGACTAAAGAAACACACATTTCTTTTATCTCTGATTCTTTAACTTTCCACAAACTATTTTTTCATGATAATATTTCAGGATTAGTGATTTTTCTTAATTTCTTTAAGTAATATTGGTACTTGGGATCGTTCGTATCCGTCCCGATCATATCCCTTTCGCATTCCTCACAGATAAAAGTCGTATATAGATGTATACCCATCCCTTTTACTTGTTCACAAACCGCGCACGTTTCCCCTGCCGTTGTTTTGGTTGTTGTTGTCCCCAACATCTCCACCTCCATACCTGCATTCTCCCCAAAAACCATTGTTCGCATACATTGATTTAAATAGTTTAAGAGAACCCGGGGATGCTTTTAACAATGTATGATGAAGAATTTCAATACGTGTATGTCTTCATAAAAGTTTCCATAATTGATAATCCCTTTATATCCAATGATTTTCCTTTGCATTAAGCAAAAAAGACCAGCCGGATGGCTGATCTTTTTAAATGGCTTGGCGACGTCCTACTCTCACAGGGGGAAACCCCCAACTACCATCGGC